>DASUZY010000029.1:0-17175 GCA_036376635.1 Sphingomicrobium sp. | reverse complement strand
GGGATGTCCCCTCCGCCGGCGAAGGGCTCGAGATAGGGATCGAGCATTGGCGGCTTCCAGCCGGACGTTGCGACGAATGCCCGGTTGAGGAAAGCCGGCTTGCCGTAGCTGAGCGGAGATCCATCGGGCGCGTCCACCAGTCCTCCGGCTGCGAGCAGAACTGCGTGCCCCGCCGCCGTGTCCCACTCGCTGGTCGGCGACGCTCGCGGATAAATATCGGCCTGCCCTTCGGCGACAATGCAGAATTTCAGCGAAGAGCCGATCGCGACATAGCCGCACTCGCCGACCGCCTGCTGGAGATAGTCGACCGTTGCCTGATTGAGGTGAGACTTCGAGGCGACGGCGGTCAAATCCCCAGTTCGATCGCGCGTCCGGATTGGCTTGCGAATACTCCCCTCTTCCACCCATGCTCCGCTTCCGACCACGCCCCCGTGCAGTCGTCGCGTTGCGGGCGCAAAGACGGTGCCAAGCACCGGCCGACCATTTTCGACCAGCCCGATGTTCACTGTGTAATCGTCACCGCCCCGAACGAATTCCTTGGTTCCGTCGAGCGGATCGACCAGGAAGTATGTCTCGCCGTGCGCCGGGATGCGCCCGGCGGCGACTTCTTCCTCGGCAATCACGGGAACGCCTGGCGCGGCACGAGCCAAGGCTGCCAGGATGACCAGTTCCGCGGCCCGGTCGGCCTCCGTCACGGGCGACGAATCCTGCTTCGACTCGACCTCGAAGCCTTGGCGCACGATCTGAAGGATTGCCTCGCCCGCTTCTCGCGCAGCCTCGGCAATGTCGTCGAGGAGGCGCTGATAATCCGTCATCAGCGCGGGGCCATCCGGATTCCGCCATCCAGCCTGACCGCCGCAGCGTTCATGTACGGATTCTCGATGAGGAAACATGCCAGCCGGGCATATTCTTCCGCCTGGCCGAGCCGCTTGGGGAACGGCACCTGGGCGCCGAGCGCGTCCTGGACGTTCGGCGGCATCATGGCCACCATCGGCGTCTTGAACACCCCGGGAAGAATGGTGTTCACGCGCACGCCGTCGTTCATCAGATCACGCGCAATCGGCAGGGCCATCGCCAAGACGCCGCCCTTTGAAGCCGAATAGGCCGCTTGACCAATCTGCCCGTCCTCGGCGGCTACCGAGGCGGTATTGATGATGACTCCCCGCTCGCCATCGCTGCCGGTTGGTTCCAGATCGACCATCCCGAACGCCGAATTGGTAATGCACCGGAACGTTCCGATGAGGTTAATTCCGATAGCCAGCTCGAATTGCTGCATCGGGTAAAGCTTGGCGGCCTTGGTCTCCTTGTCGCGGGCGACGGTCTTCGCCGCATTCGCCACCCCGGCGCAGTTCACCAGGATGCGCTCCTGCCCATGCGCTGCCCGAGCCTTCTCAAATGCCGCGCGGACCCTTTCGTCGGAGGTTACATCGACCTCACAAAAAATACCGCCGATCTCGCTCGCCACTTGCTCGCCGCGTCCGCTGTCACGATCGAACACCGCGACTCTTGCGCCGCGCCGCGCGAGCTCGCGCGCCGTTGCTTCACCCAAGCCTGATGCCGCGCCTGTCACGACGGCGGCTACTCCGTTGACGTCCATTACTGCTCCTTCGCGCTTTGGGTCCGCCTATGCGCCGAACGGGCTTGAAGACAAGACCGGGGAGCAAACGGCCGTTGGAACGTCTGCGACAGCGCCGCGCTTGAGATGCGTAACGCGTGGAGTAAGCGGCATGGACTACAAAAAGCTCGGCCTTGGCCTTGGATTTTTCAGCATTGGACTTGGCCTGCTGGAGGTTGCCGCGCCCGGCCGTCTCGCCCGATGGCTCGGCGTTAACAGCAAGACCGCGAAGACGGTCATTGCCGTGTTCGGTGCCCGGGAGTTGGTGGCCGGCGGTATGCTGCTGCGCGGGCCCGCGGTGTCGACCAACGCCTGGAACCGCGTGATCGGGGACAGCGTAGATTTGGCGGCGCTCGGTATCGCCTTCGTCAGAAGCGACAGGAAGGCGGCAGTCGCGGGAGCCCTCGGCTTCGTCGCCGGCGCTACTCTTGTCGATGCCCTGGTTGCGCGCGGGCTCGACGAGGAGACCGCCCGGACATTCCCCGCCGCCGATCAATTCGCGACTGCCTGAGACCGCTCAACCGCTACAGTTCATCGCAAATGCAGCTTGGATGAAATAGAACTCCCTGTAGATTCCAAGGCAACAAACGGATGGGGGAAGTAGCGGTGCGCTCGACAGTTCGAAGCCTGGCGTTGATTTGTTCAGTGGCGGCCGCCGGTCTGCTTTCGACCACTCCGGCCGCTTCCCAGACCCCCCCGCCAAGCGCACCGGTCGTACCCGCGCCAGTTGCGGCCGACGTTCCGCCTGACATCGCGGGCTTTTATCAAACCTATGCCGGAATGCAGATCTGGCTTCGGAACGGCACCGACAGTGCGGCAATCCACCAGCTCATCTCAATCCTGCAGCGGGCGCCCTTCGACGGCTATCCTGAGGGTGTCGCCGCGGCTTCGCGAGTCCAGGCCGCGCTGGCGCAGGCCGGCACTAGCCCGGCGGCAAAGGCGGCCGCTGAACAGACACTTTCGTCGGCCTGGGTGCGCTATGTCCAGGCGCTGAAGCAGCCCACCGCCGGCATGATCTACGCTTATCCGGTGCTGAAGCCGCAGGGCACCAAGACGCGCGACATCCTTCTGTCAGCAGCAGCGGCGCCATCGCTCGAACAGTATCTGACAAGCACCGCGGCGCTAAATCCGGTTTACAGTCAGCTTCGGGATACCGCCTGGGCCGAAGCGCAAGCGAGCGGTAACATGACCCCCGATCCGCGCCTGCTCGCCAATCTCGATCGCGCGCGTTCCATCCCGTCATCGGGACGCTTCCTCCTGGTGGATTCGGGGAGCCAGCGACTCACCCTTTACGATGACGGCAAGCCGCTGGATTCGATGAAGGTCATCGTCGGGACCGATCAGCTTCCGACGCCGCTCATCTCGAGCATCATGTACTACGTGACGTACAATCCGTACTGGCATGCGCCAGACCATCTGGTGCGGAAGACGATTGCTCCAACCGTGCTCAAGCAGGGCTTCGGATATCTGAAATCACACGGCTATCACGTCATCGAAGCGTGGAGCGCAACTCCGACCATGGTCGATCCGACAAAAGTGGACTGGAAAGGCGCGGCAGCGGGAACCACGCATCTTCTCGTCCAGCAAGATCCAGGTCCGCTGAATTCGATGGGAAGGTTGAAGTTTCCCTTCCCCAATCCCGAAGACATCTATTTGCACGATACGCCGAACAAGGCGCTGTTCGCCAAGGACGTCCGCTTCCTGAGCAACGGCTGCGTTCGCGTTGAAGACGCTCCGCGGCTCGGTCGCTGGCTGCTTGGTCAGGATCCCAAAGCGCCAAGCGCCGATCCCGAGCTTGCGGTTCAAATTCCGAAGGGAGTGCCGATCGTCCTCACCTATCTGACGGCGCAGGTGAAGGACGGAAAGCTGACCTACGTCCCTGACGTCTACGGCTGGGACAAGGCGCCCCCGACGCAGTTCGTCGCCAGCACCAGCACCCAATAAGCAGCCGCCTGCCGGCGGCACGCCGATCGTTCGACTTCAGGGCTCATGAAAAAACCGGCCCGGGCATGCGCCCGAGCCGGTTCTTTTGTTGCGATACTAACGCTTAGCCGCGCTCTGGTGCGGGGGGCGGCGGCGGCGGCGGCGGCGGCGGCGCCGGGCACGTATCCGTCGCTGCGATCACCGAGCCATCCGGGCAGGTCTGCGTCGCCGGAGGAGCCGGCGGCGGAGGCGGCGGCGGTGGCGGCGGAGGAGGCGGAGGCGGCGGTGGCGGCGTATAGAAGTTGTAGATCAGGCTCGCCAGCAGGCTGTGCGAGTGCAGACGCCCCTTCAACGTGTACGAGATGTTCGTGGTGTCGCCGAAGGTCAGGGGCGCGGTGTTGAAGAAACGATACTTCAGGCCGATGTCGATGTTCGTGCTCACCGGATAGCGAACGCCAGCTTCAAGCTGCCAGGCGAAAGCCGTGTGGCTGTCGTTCAGGCGGAAGCTCGTCGGCTCCGGATTGGGAAGCGGCGATCCAGGAAGCCCAAAGAGCGGATCGTTGACCGTCGTGTCGTACTTCACGCTGGCGACACCGACGCCACCACCGAGGAAGCCGGACGGGCCACCGTTACCACCGCCGAAGTTGATCAGGCCATTGACCATCCCGGACAGGCTGCTGACGTGACCGTCGGCAGCGAAGAATCCGCCGCTCTGCTCATTCTGCAGCTGCTGGGAAAAGCCGATCTCTTTGACGCCGGCGTGCTTGTAGGCGACTTCGGCCTCCAGCCGGAAGGCGCCGAAGTCATAGCCGCCGATGATGTCCGCGTCGTAGCCGACGTTATGACGGATATCGACGCCCTTGTTGATCGCGATCACGTTCGAAACGAAGTTCGTCTGGAAATGCTCGACAATCGTCGGGCCGACTTCAAGGCCCACGTACGGTGTATTCGGTGTTGCAAATGCCGGCGCGGCGAGCGCCGTCGATGCGAGTGCCATCGCGATGGACAGCTTGCGCATAAAAATCCCCTTCCAACTGCGTTCGAGTTGAACCGCTGAAACACATTATGAAGGCGCCGGTTGCCGCGCAAGCACGTCTTTCGAAAGTTATGTTGCCAAAAAGCCTCAGTCGGTCGGGGCCGCATCGGCTAAGCCTCTGCAACACATGTGTTTTATTATATGGCTATCAAACCATGCTCGCGCAGCGCCGCGATGACCTGGCCAATTGCGGTCCGCGCTTCGGCATCCTCGAACGAGCCTCCGGACGGCTCGGAAATGGGTCCGACCCTTCCGCCGACGACCTGCTGGCCTCCAATGAGCAGGCTGGAGCCTCTCAACATTCCCAGCTCCCAGGACCCGGCGCGGTAGCTGGCGTGCTGCGCCTCCGATTTCACATAAATGTTGATGCCCTCGACGGGGCTAATCAGCTTCCATCCGCCGCTGGTGAATGCAGCCAGACAGCCGGGCTTGCCGCTCCACTCACCGGTCGGCGAACCGCCAACGATATAGCAATCGCCGATCACGGGTGTGGCCGGAGGATCGTTCCGCGGCGCTTCTTCGACTGCGCTGGCAGTCAGCGCGTCCAGCCTTTGGAGTCCCTCATTTACGACTGCCTCTTTGCCGGACTGTCCGGTCGACAGCAGGGGAAGTTGAAGTCGCGCCGTTGCACTCATGATGCTCTCCTAGATGACGATTGCAAAAGTCGTCGGACGCGATGCGGCAAAGTCGCCTACCTGCTGAACCGCGACGATGATCTCACCCGACCCGAAGCCAGCCAGATCGGCCGCACCGATCGTTAGCGACGGTTCGTGGGACTGGTATTCGGCCGAGGCAGCGCCGTTGCTGATCACGACGCGATATTGTTCGGTGGCTTCGCCGAGGGGGGCGTCAATTCCGTCCACCCAGGCAAAGCCGACCCGGCTCCGCCGCGTCCAAGACAGCGCCAGATCACCGGCCAGACTTGTCTCTCCGTTCAGGCTCACGGGGGAAAGCGGCCGCACATTCTCACCGCCGAAGGTGATCGAACACTCGGCAGTGTCAGTGAGCGCGGTCAACGAGGCACCGATGCCGGAGCGCGGCACGGTCAGTGCCTGCAAGCTTGCACTGCTCAGCATGCAGAACACTTCGCCGCCCGTGTGGCCAGTGCATGCCCACTCCGTCCCGCCGCGGCCGCGAAGGAAACGGCTAAGCCTGAAACGTCCAGCGCCAAGCGGCGTCGCGCGAGCGAACTGGAGCAACTCTCCACCCAGCGCGGCAAGATTCATGCCCGCGAACAACCCGTCGTCATCGCAGCTGGTGAGCCACTGGTCGCTGTCGACCAATTGGACATCCAGGCTGCTTGCTTCGTCGATCAGCTCGGAACTGCTTTCGGCAAGGGCGTTCACGGCGTGCCCGAGCACGCTCTTGAACGGTGCGGTTTGGGTGACGATGATCTGCCCACCAATGGAGAGCTCGACCGGGGAACGCCTCCAGCCGGACGCCGCGCTTGTCGCGGCGAGCAGGACAGTGGGATCGTTCGTGGCCGAGCCCGTAAGGCTGGGAATGTCGATCAGCGCCATTGTGAACCCGGTCAACTTGACGTCCGGGCTCGCGACGACGCGGCCAGGGTCGGCGGCGATCGAGACCATGGGATCGCTCACCGGACGCAACTCAGCGACGATGACGAAACCGTCGTTGGTGACCTTATCGACCCTCCAGAGCAGCGGATTGGCGGAAAGGCTCAGCCGGCTTCCCGGTTCGAGATCCAGGAATCTCGGAGGGAGCCTCATCGTCAGCGTATCGCGCGCCGCCCACATTCGCGCCAGCCGCGTTTGCGCAAGCGACTTGGCCGCGCTCGCGCTCACCACGGCGGGCAGCTGCATCTGGGCTTCCCTGCCCGATTGCTCTCCGGCAACCGCTCGCGCTTCGCCCGTCTGGTAGTCGCGGTCGGGATCGTAATAAGTCAGGCGAAGAGCGGACGGGACGGACTGAGCGGGCGACTGCTCGCGTTCGATCCGC
Organism: Sphingomicrobium sp.; assembly: GCA_036376635.1. Classification (GTDB taxonomy): domain Bacteria; phylum Pseudomonadota; class Alphaproteobacteria; order Sphingomonadales; family Sphingomonadaceae; genus Sphingomicrobium. The sequence goes on along the minus strand of DASUZY010000029.1, from coordinate 10,642 downwards.
GCGCCTGGCCGATCGTCGACGCTGTTGCCGAGGTCTGTTTCAGCCACCGAAAGCGCCGCGACGCTGGCCGGTCCGCGAAGGACGGTCCCGTCGTCGAACAATTCGACGCAATAATTCTCAACCAGCGGCGCAATCGCATCCTGGACGGAAGACCCGTAAGCCGCAAAACCGAGCACGGTCTCGCTGTTGTCGCTCGAGATCGATGAGCCCGAGGCATCGTTCAGCACCAGACCGACCGTCGGCGTCGTTTCGTCGGCTTCGATCTCGAACGTTAGGATGCGCCCGAACCACCATCCCATCGCTCGCTCCTAAGTCTTGAGTACCCGAGCATAAGGCCGCGACCGCGGACTTATGTCGTAGAGAGTACGAAAGCCGGCCAGCCGGCGCCGTAGGCGACCGGACTGACGTCACGGGATTCACTCCCGTGACGGCTTCGCGCCCTCCGAAAGAAAAAGGGCTCCCGAAGGAGCCCTGAGAAATTCACCGATAGCCTTCGCGTCAGACGCGCATGATCGCTCGCGCGGTCTCATGCCACCAGGGCTTGTCCCATGCGTAGTCAACCAGCAGGCAGACCGGCACATAGATCGCCAGCCAGATCTTGTAGGCATCATGCACCGTGCGGTTCCGGACCAGGTCCCAAACGAACATCGGCGAGATTGCCAGCAGGATGTAGAAGTCCGTCGCCCAGGGGTTCCCCGGAAGACTCGAAGGCAGCCAGTTCATACGGTCGATCGACGCGCCAAGCGGCACGGCGGTCGCCAGGAACATCATCCTCTTGTGCAGTCCCGAGTTGTTGGCCCGGGCACTCAGCGCGATCGTGACGAACAGCCCGAACTGCAGGCCGGCCGCGATCTGGAGCAACAAGATGTCCTCCTGGATCGACATTATCTGCTGCAGCTGGTCGCGCGCCGCGCCCGTGGCGGACTGAAGCGCGCCCCACGTCTGATAATACATCGTCGGCGCCAGCACGATGCCAACCAGCACCAGCACCGGCACCAGCACGAACGCGGCGATCCCGACCTTCTTGTGCAGAGCCTCCCGGCCGGTCGCGACCATCACCGTCTGCGCCAGCAGGAGCACGAGGAACGAGCCCATCGCGACCGCGTGCATGTGCAGCACCAGCGGAAACGGCGGACGCCGGCCCGCCTGGACCGCTTCGACCTTGCCGATTGCATCGGGGATGAACCCGACCAGCACGATGAAGATGAACCAGGCCGCCATTGCGACGAAGATCCAGCGATCGATCGCATGCGCTCGCGGCGTTCCCGACAGGATGTCCGGACGCCGCTCCTTGAACGTAAATCTGTCAGCTACCGTAGCCATAGCGCCCCCTTTGCTATGTCATCGACTCGACGTTGTTACACCTCCTCGAACCTGCTCGAAAGCCCGCATTTACAACCGCCGCACCCGCGGCAGCCCGGACCGGGTTTCGCCGAGCATGGTCATTGCCCAGACCATTGCGTCCGCCCGGTCGGGCGAACGTCCCGGCCCTTCGTAGCCGCCGCCCGCCAGCATCCCGCCAAGCTCGGCCTCGAGCTCGGGAAAGGAGCCGGCGAACCTGGCCTTCCCCTTCTCGAACCGAAGCGCGATCGGCTCGGCGCGGGCGCTCTTGCCGATCCGCGCATGGACCAGCCGCACCTTCAGCTCGACGTCCGCGGCCTTGAGCACGCTTTCGATCATCGCTCCGCCGTTGTTGGCTTCGGCGACCACGGTCCCCGCATTCCAGCGCGCAGCGACCGTAGCGACCCGGCTCGCCCATCCTTCGGGCGACACGCCACGCATCGTCGCGTCCTCGAGCACGTACAGCACATTGTCCTTCGATCCCGCCACCACGATCCCGCAAGCGTCTCCGTCGGTCCCCGCCGGCGGATCGACGCCGACCACGATGCGATCGAAGGAGTCCGGCGCATCGTCGCGCGACCGCTCGATCAGCTCGCGCGACCAGAGCGCGCTCTCAGCGTCCTTGAGCAGCTCGCCGTCCAGCTCCTGCGCCCCGACCCTGGTGCCGCTGTAGGTCGCGGTCAGCACCTCGATCGTCCGTTCGTCGAGGTTGAGATTGTCGCTGGTGCGGCCGTGCGTAGTCACCGTCAGCGGATCGTCGATGATGCGCCGAAGCACTTCGACTGGTCGCGGGGTCGTCGTTATCAGCGCGCGTGATCGAGTCCCCCGGCGAAGGCTGAACTGCAGGTTCATCCATGCCTCCTCCGCCTGACCCCATTTGGCGAGCTCGTCACACCAGGCGAAGTCGTGCTCCGGCCCGCGGAGGCCGTCCGCATGCTCCCCCGAGAAAAGCGTCGCCTGGCTGCCGTTGGGCCAGTGCAGGCGTCCAAGGCTCGGCTCCCACAACAGCCGTCGCCGATGACTCTTCGCAACCGCAAGCAATCCGCTGGTTCCCTCGACCATAATGCTTCGCGCTTCCTGCATCGTCGCTCCAACCAGCGCGATGCGCACTCCTGGTCGCGCAGTCGCAAGCGCCTGAATCCATTCCGCGCCGGCCCTCGTCTTGCCGAACCCCCGCCCGGCCATCATCAGCCATGTGCGCCAGCCGGCGCCGACAGGCTCGATCTGACCCTCGTTCACCCAGCGCTCGTAATCCGCTTCGAGCTCGACGACGTCCTGCCACGACATCCGGGCGATGATCGCGCGCCGGACCTCGGGCGGTGCGAAGGCGAGCATGATCGTCTGCTCGCGCCGCTGTTGCGGGGTCACTCGGCCCTGCCTCGCGCCTCTTCGCGTTTGCGCATGCGCTCCAGCTTGTTGAACAGCCGCTCCCGGATCTCATCGATATTATCCGGCTCATTTTCCGGCGCCGCCTCTAGTGCAGTGTCGCGGTGCATCTTCAACAGGGCGAGGCCGAGCTGGTGCGAATATTCCCGCATGCGCTCTTCGCCGCCATCCTTGCGGATCAGCACCTTCTCGGTGCCGACGAACGCTCGCTCCAGCAGCTCCAGTTCCAGGCGGGAGTAAGCGATGCCGATGGCCTCGCGCCAACCTGAGCGGAACGCCGCGTCGGTCTTGCGATGCCGATAGACGGTGGTCAGCGAGACGCCGCTCGCGCGGCATGCCTCGGTGACGTTGCAGGTTTCGGCGAGGACGCCGAGGAAGCTCTGCGCTTTCCCCTTCGACCAGTTCTTCCCCGGCGCCTGTTTCATCTGCGGGCTTTTTCCCCCGACGAGGACAAGCTCCTTCTTCTTCGCCAAGCCCCGCCTCCCGTCTTCCAAAAGAAAAAGGGCCGGTCTCCCGGTTGGGAGCGGCCCGTTCCCGAGCCCCGCGGGGCCCGAATCGCTACTTCTGACTGTTCCTGGCGTGTACCCAAACAGCGTGACGCTGTCAAGCTCTATTTCGCCTATTTGGTTAGTCGACCGTCAGAACAGGTGCATCGCGAGCACCTTCTGCCGCTGTTCCCGAAGGTGAGCCAGCGAGAGATTGGCGATCTTCTCGAACCGCGGATCGCCGCGCAGATTGTCCCACATCGGCCCCACCGTCTGCGGCGAGGCGAGTGAGATGTACCCGCCCTCGGCCGTGACCTGCTGGAGGAGGTGAATGGCCTCCTCGCGCCGTCCGGCAATCGCGTCGTTGCCGGCGATCGTCGCCAGCATGTAGGGAGCGACCTTGCCGTAGCCGAGCGTGACATGGTCGGCGTCATCGGTCAGGCGCAGCAATTGCTCGGCCTCCTGGCGCCGTCCGACCTTCATCAACGCCTCGGCGACAATCCCGCCAAGGTCTGATCGCGCCTCACGATTGGCGAAGGTCGCTCGGCGGATTTCCCGCAGATCCCCCAGGTCGGCGTCATAAAGCGCGACGATATCGGCGTATCGCCGGTGAGCCTCGAGCTGCCCCAGCGCCTGCAGGTAATCGAAGGTGCCGGGATCGTCGGCCTGGAGCTTCAACAGTGCCGCCCGATCGGGGATGGTGTCGCTGTTGTAGAGGATATCGTTCGGGCCGAACTGGCCGATCGCCCGCCCCTCGCGCTCGAAGCCAAGAGCGACAAGTGCCATTGCGGCGTTGGCGGTGCTTTGCTGGAACGGCCGTGTCTTGTCGGCCAGACCGATCTCGACGATCTTCGCGAGATCCGCTTCCTGCCCGGCGAGGACTGCTTCCACCTCGCGCGCGCCATCTGGATTTCCCGCGCGGATGCGGTCGACATAGCGTTGCATTGCTGCCTTGTCGCCGGACCAGAGCTCGGCCGATGCCGCTTCGGTGACAATCCGCGGCCAGAGAGGATCGAGCGCCGCTCCGCGATAGGCGACGTTGGCATATTCCGCAAAATTGCCCTGGCGCAGCTGCCCCAGCGTCCACCAGAACAGGATTTGCGGGTCGTTAGGGCTGAGCTGAACGGCGCGCTGAAGGTGCCCGGCGGCCTCGACCGTATAGGGCTGGTCGATCCAGCCGAGGAAACCGTGCGCGTCGGCGAAATTCGGATCGAGCTCAAGGGCATGAACAAGTGCCTGCCTTGGCGTGATCCGGGGCGCGTTGGGCGCCGCGCCCTCCAGCTGGAAGCTCTTCTGGTTGAGCAGGAAGGTGATGCCACCGGCATAAGCCCAGGGCGCGGCGAACTTCGGGTCGATGCTGATCGCCCGAAGCATGAACGACCGCGCCTCCTCAAGGCTCGGGTTGGTGCGCTGGCGGAACAGCGACCGCCCCTTCAGATACAGCGCGTAAGCGTCGCTGTTCGGCCGATATCCCACCAGGGCCGGGCCTTCCGGAACTCCCAGCGCATTCGACACCCCGCCCCCGACCGCCGCTCCGATCTCGGGGGTCTGGTTCTTCGACGCCGTATAGACCTGCGACCACATCGTCGCGCCGTCGCTGGTCCGCACCAGCGAGGCGGTGATCCGCATTCCGTCGCCGCCGTTGGCGATATCGCCTTCGACCAGATAGTCGACGCCGAGCTGCCGGCCGATCACCCGCGGGTCGACCGCCTTGTCCTTGTACTGCCACGCCGACGAACGGCCGATGACCCGGAGCCGGTCGTTGTGAGCGAGGTCCGAGATCAGCTCGTCCGACAGGCCGTCGGCGAGGTCGGCATAATCGCCGCTGCTCGCGGTGAAGGGCATGACGGCGAGCATCCGGGGCGCGCCGTTGCGGTAGTGCTGAACCGTCGCCGCTCCGATCCCGACGAGCGCCAGCGCGCCTACCGCCGCGGCGATCCCGAGCTGGCGGCGTTTCCGCGTCCGCGCCGCGGTCTCGATCAACCGGTAGCCGGCGCGCGGCACGGTATGGATCTCGAACCCGCCGGCGCGCTCGGCGAAATGGCGGAGCAGCGAGATCGACCGGTTGATGACGTCGTCGCCGACGATCCGACCGTCCCAGCACAACTGAATGAGCTCGTCGCGGGTGACGACTTCGCCCCGGCGGCTCCACAGCGCCAGCAGGACCTTGAGCGTCAGCGGCTGCAGCCGCTCCTCGCCTCCCGGCCAGGTCGCATCGCGCGAAACGGGGTCGACCGTCGCCGCGCCGATCCTGATCGGCCGCCGGTCGATTCCGGTCATGATCGATGGCGCCGGACGATTCACCTGCAACCCCTCCGAACGGAGGCTAGCATAAACCGGAAATAAATCAGCCTACTGGCGAGGGCACTGTGCCGCGGCGGAACGATAGTGGTCCGGCGGCGCAGCAGCTCAATAGTGGAAGCGGCATTGGGCGATCTCGAGCCGCTGATCCTTTCCCTCTCCCTTGACGCGATAAACCAGCCGATCCTCACCTGTGATCCGGCGCGACCACCAGCCCCTGAGGTCCCCCTTCAGAGGCTCCGGCTTTCCCGTTCCTTTGAACGGATTACGGACGCACTCCTTGATCAGCTCATTCAGTCGATCGAATATCTTTTGATCCGACTTCCGCCAGTGATGGTAATCTTCCCACGCGAGATCGTGCCAGAGAAGCTTCACGCGACGAGCGATTCAGCCTCAATCAATTGCCGCTCTTTGGCTGCGCCATCGTCTAGCTCACGAATGGCCCTGAGGAGGCGTTCCGCATTCCTGGGCGCGGAGAGAAGGTGGAGCGTCTCGTTGATCGAGTTCCACTCATTGAGAGAAACCACCACCACGGACTCGCCATTCTGTCGAGTGACGACAATTTCGGTCACGTCGGTGACAACGCGATCCATCAGCGCCTTCAAATTCTGGCGCGCATCAGAGTAGTTCACGATCTCCATAAAGGGCCTCTCACTGAACGATCCGCATAATGTACATAATGTTGTACAATGGCAACCGTGAACGAGTGATGAAGCGAAAAGAAACGGCCCGGCAGGTTGCCCCGCTGCCGAGCCGTTCCGAGCAGAATGCCCACATCCAACATTAAACGAAGTTAATGTTGAGTCCAGCCCCGTTCCGAAGGGCGTGTAGACTCGTCCCGATACGGTGCTAGAGGGCTCCCGTGCGGGGGCGCACCAGGAGACTGACATGTCCCTTACCCGCGTCCCCCTGATCCTTGCCCTCGTGCTCGCTGGGCCGGCAGCCGCTCAGGCCGCGCCGCCCACCGTCACCGTCACCGTGTGGAGCTTCGGCTTCTGGCCGCGACCGATGCATCTTCGCGCCGGCCAGCCGGTGACTCTCACCTTCGTCAACCGTTCGGGCAACGGCCACGATTTCACTGCGCGGGAATTCTTCGCGTCATCCCGGATCATCGCCGGTGCCGCGCCGGATGGCGAGATCGAGCTTGGCAGTCACCAGGCGCGCAGCATCACTTTGGTGCCGCGCCCCGGCGTCTATCGCGCGCACTGCAGCCACTTCCTGCACGCGCAGATGGGCATGACGGACTCGATCTACGTCGACTGAAGTCGAGCCACCGAGCGCAGGTGAGCGATTGCGAGCGATCGTGAGCCAGCGCGCAGAGATGACGAGAGCCGGCCAGCCTGTCGCATGGCGGACAGGACTGACGTCACGGGATTTACTCCCGTGACGGGTGCAGCGCTCAGCTCAGGCGACGTGCTCCGAGTGGCCGTAGACCAGGATGGTCATATAGCCTTCGTGCTCGGCCGACCTGGCGCGCGGGGTCGCGGCGCTGGCGGCGAACTTCTCGGCGGCGGCATCGCTGCAACCATATTGCGGCGTCACTTCGCCGCCGGTCTGCACGATCTTGCAGCCCTTGACCGCGCCGCGGCCGTCGATCGCCAGGGCCATCACCTGCCCGCCGAGCAAGGTTTCGCTTGGCGGAAGCGCGGCGAGGTCGGGCTTGGCGCCGGGACTGTAACGCCGCTCGAAGGTGATCCGCGTATACTGGTCCTTGTTGGCGCTTGCCTTGTGGCTCATCGAGGCGGCGTCGCCGACCACCGAGCAATCCTTGGCGGTGTTGGGGCCGAGGCTCGATTCATAGCGGCAGGACTGGGTCTGGCCGTCGTCGGTCACGGTGACCGTCACCTTCTCCCACCAGGGGGCGTTGGAATTGAGCGTAGGCGAAGTGTTGGCGGAGGCGGACGCCAGGGCCAAAGCAGCAATGGTGCGGAACACGTGTCACTCCTTCGTGCCCGCCGCTCCGGCGACATGATTGCCGCCGCCACCTGATCCGCCCAACGCCGCAAAGCGGATTTGGTCCCATGGGGTCGAAGCTGTTTTTTTGAGGGACGGGGCAGGATGCGATGGTCCGCGCTTAATCAGCGCCGCGTTCCGGCCTGTGCGGGATGCGCTGGCAGCCCTGACTTGCCGAGCGAGCTGCGTTGGGCGGGTGCCGGATGGGCTAGCGGCGCCCCGGCTCGCGGGACGCGACTTCCGATGCCCCAAACAGAAATGGGGGCCGGCATTGCTGCCAGCCCCCACTGCGCCGAGCGAAGGATATGCCGGTGTTCGTAACCTGGTCCCCTTAAAACCCGAAGGCCCCAATTGAACCCGCTCTCGATCCTGGCTCACCAGCTCAGGCGTCGCTTCCCATCTTGCATCTCCCTCTTTCGAGGAGCCCGGCTAATCTACTCGACTACGTGGCCCGAAAGCTCGCTGGTCGTTCGATCGGCCCGGCCTGACTGGAACCGTAATCCCAGACAAAATCGCCCGATGTTCCGCGGCCCTTCTTGGGAAACCCTCTATCGTGTCCCGCTTCGCTCACCGAAATTCCGAGGAATTCCAGGAACCGCGTCGCACGACAGGAAGATTTCTCTTCCGGCGCCTCTTCCCGACTGGCCCCGAGTTGAACCGAAGTTCTCCTCATTGCCTGCCGGCGGAGATCGGACCTTTGGTCACCTGCCGCGCTCTTCTTGTCCTTGCGAACCTTCCGAGTGAGGCCGGGACCGCCGTCCCGATCACATGAGCACCATGCACCTCGCTTCCGAGTCGCGGAAGCGAAATTTTTGGTAATAGGGCTGTGGATAACGGGGATATCGGGAGCAACCGTAGGAACTTTGTCAAAAACCCGAAATCGCGACTCGCAGGCCGCCGTGCGGTTGCCGTTTCGTTCCCGCTGACCTACCTCAACTTCGTGCCTGAATCGCCGGTGCCTGTGACTGAGCCCGCTTATCTGCAGGGCCTGAACCCCCCTCAGCGTGAGGCGGTGCTGACAACCGAGGGGCCGGTGCTGGTGCTCGCCGGCGCGGGGACCGGGAAGACGGCGGCGCTGACGGCTCGCCTCGCCCATTTGATCGCCACCCGCAAGGCATGGCCGAGCCAGATCCTCAGCGTCACTTTCACCAATAAGGCCGCGCGCGAGATGCGCGAGCGGGTCGCGGCGATCTCCGGTGGCGCGATCGAGGGAATGCCATGGCTCGGCACCTTCCATTCCGTCGCCGCGAAAATGCTTCGCATCCATGCCGAGCTGGTCGGCTTACAATCCAATTTCACGATCCTCGACACCGACGACCAGCTGCGCGTGCTGAAGCAGCTGATTCAGCTGGCTAACCTCGACGAAAAGCGCTGGCCCGCGCGGCAGCTGGCGGGCCTGATCGATCGCTGGAAGAACCGCGGCTGGACCCCGGCCCAGGTCGATGCCGGCGAGTCCGAGGCATTCGCCGCCGGCCGCGGGTCGGAACTCTATGGCCAGTATCAGGAACGCCTGAGGGCGCTGAACGCCTGCGACTTCGGCGACCTGCTGCTCCACATGCTGGTGATCTTCCGCACCCAGCCGGATGTACTTGAAAGCTATCGCGACCGGTTTCGCTATATCCTGGTCGACGAATATCAGGACACCAACCAGGGCCAGTACGAGTGGCTGCGGATGCTCGCCGAGCCACGGCGAAATCTCTGCTGCGTCGGCGACGACGACCAGTCGATCTACTCCTGGCGCGGTGCCGAAGTCGCCAATATCCTGCGCTTCGAGAAGGATTTCCCTGGCGCGAAGATCATCCGCCTCGAGCAGAACTATCGCTCGACCTCACACATCCTCGGCGCCGCCGATGGCCTCATCGCCCACAATGCGGGCCGCCTCGGCAAGACCTTGTGGACCGACGCGGGCGAGGGCGAGAAAGTCCGGGTGATCGGCGTATGGGATGGTCCCGAGGAAGCGCGGCGGGTCGGCGAGGAAGCGGAATCCCGGATGCGCTCGGGCGGCTCCCTCGACGACATCGCGATCCTCGTTCGCGCCCAGTTCCAGACCCGCGAGTTCGAGGAGCGGTTCATCGCGGTTGGCCTGCCGTACCAGATCATCGGCGGCTTCCGCTTTTACGAGCGCGCGGAGATCCGCGACGCGATCGCCTACCTCCGCCTGGTCTCGCAGCCTGCCGACGATCTGGCGTTCGAGCGGATCGTCAACCAGCCCAAGCGGGGCCTCGGCGACAAGGCGGTCGCGACCATTCACCGTCACGCGCGTGCCAGCCGGCAGCCGCTGCTACTCGCTGCGGCCACGCTCCTCGATAGCGATGAGCTGACCCCACAGGCGCGCCGCAGCCTCGGCAATTTCGTCGCCGACGTCGCCCGCTGGCGGCAGATGTCGACCGAACTCCCTGCCCCGGAGCTGGCCCGCATCATGCTCGACGAGAGCGGCTATACCGCGATGCTCCAGGCGGATCGCTCAGCCGAAAGCGCGGGGCGTCTCGAGAACCTCGCCGAGCTCACGCGCGCGATGGAGGAATATGAATCGCTCGGCGCCTTCCTCGAACACGTCAGCCTAGTGATGGACAATGACGAGGCGCGGCAGGGCGAGCGCGTGACGATCATGACCATCCACGCCGCCAAGGGCCTGGAGTTCGACACCGTCTATCTCGCCGGCTGGGAAGAAGGCGTGTTTCCCTCGCAGCGATCGCTCGACGAGGGCGGCCTCGCCAGCCTCGAAGAGGAACGCCGCCTCGCCTATGTCGCAATCACCCGCGCCCGGCGGAAGGCAACGATCTTCCATGCGGCGAACCGGCGCATTTACGGCCAGTGGACCAGCTCGATCCCGAGCCGCTTCCTTGCCGAGCTGCCCAAGGATCACATCGAGGAAGAAACGACGATGACCGGCGGCGAGAGCCTGTGGCGCGCGCAATGGTCGGAGCGCGCCGATCCCTTCGCACATCTCGGCCCGGCCCAATCGATGCGCGCGAGCACCCGCGGCCCCGGCTGGCAGCGCGCGAGCCGCGACGGCCGCTTCAATGCGCAGCCGCAGCGCATCATCGAGGCGCGCGCTTCTGCGGTTTCTCTAGGGAACCAGGGACGCACCGACCTCACGCTCGGCCAGCGCGTGTTTCACGGAAAGTTCGGTTACGGCACGATTGCCGCGATCGAGGGCAACAAGCTCGAGATCG
>DASUZY010000028.1:0-45505 GCA_036376635.1 Sphingomicrobium sp. | reverse complement strand
TCGGGCTGACCTGGACCGTTGTGCCCCTGATCCTTGCCGCCTCGATGGTCATGCTCGGCTTTGGCTGGGTCGGAGCTGCGGCGCTGCGACCACGAACGTGGAACTCGGGCGAGAGCGGTTGGGGACGCGAGACGAGGAGTGCCTCATGAGTGCCAGACCAAAGACTGTCGTAATCACGGGGGGAACCGCCGGAATCGGCCGCGCAACCGCCCGCGAATTTGCTCGCCACGGGTTCAACGTCGCTGTGCTCGCTCGCGGAGCGGATGGCCTCGAAGCAACCAGGCGAGAGATCGAGGAACTTGGCGGAAAGGCGCTGGCACTCAAAACCGATGTTGCGGACTGGAATGCCGTGGAAGCCGCCGCGGATCAGGTCGAACAGGAGCTCGGTCCGATCGACATCTGGGTCAACAATGCTTTTGCCGGCATCTTCTCCCGGTTCATGGATGTGACGCCGGAGGAATATGAACGCGTCACTCAGGTCACATACTTCGGGCAGGTCAATGGGACTCGCGCAGCGCTGAAGCGCATGCTGCCTCGCGACAGCGGAGCCATCGTTCTGGTCGGTTCGGCCCTGGCCTATCGAGGCATTCCGTTACAGTCGGCCTATTGCGGCGCCAAACACGCGATCCAGGGACTTATCGACTCCGTCCGCTGCGAGTTGCTGCACGACAAGTCAAAAGTGACGATCACAATGGTCCAGATGCCCGGCGTTAACACGCCGCAGTTCGACTGGATCAGAGCGAAGTTGCCCGGCCAGCCGCGGCCAGTGGGCAAGGTCTATCAGCCGGAAGTCGCTGGTCGCGCCATTTTCTTTGCAGCGCACGATGGCCGCAAGGAGATGCTGGTTGGCTTGCCCACGGTGGAGGCGGTCTGGGGCAACAAGGTCGCCTCCAGCATGATGGACGATTATCTCGCCGCTACTGGGTTCGCATCACAGCAACGGCCAGAGCGCGTGAGCCCCAATCGTAAGGACAATCTATTCGAGCCCGTAGGAGGCGATCCTGGCGCGCGCGGCAGCTTCGACGATGAGGCAGTCGACAGCAGCGCGGAGCTGTGGATCAGCGAGCATAAGAAGGGGCTCGGGCTCGCGGCACTAGGAGCTGCCGCGCTTGCCGGCGCGGGGTTCATGCTCGCCGGGAGCAGCAAGCGACAACAGTCGCCCGTACGACCGAACACGCGGACACGGAGCTGAACCTTGCTTGCCCGCACCCAGCCCGAGCCGTCCCATCGACCACTTGTTGCGGTCGCGGCCACCGGCATCGCTGCGGCGACCGCAATCGGCTGGTTGCTGCAGCGAGCATGGCGACCCTCCGACGATCGCAAGCTTCGCGCGGCCGAGGCGCTTGGGGCGGGGGCCGCGATCCTGTGCCTCAGCGTCGCGCTGGATAGTGGGATCGAGCACTATCGCGGCCAGTTCAAGGACCGGGCGATGTTCGTCGGACCGACCATGGCACTGCTCGGCCTTGCCGCTGCAACCTGCGTCGCCTTCAGGCCGCGAAGCGCGAATGCCGCCCTGCCACGGATTGCGTTTGCGACGGTCGGGGTGACCGGGCTCGTTGGCCTTGGCTTTCATACTTACAACATCCTGAAGCGGCCCGGCGAACTCGACGCACTGAACCTGTTCTACGGAGCACCCATGGGTGCGCCAGCGGCGCTCACGCTGGTGGGACTCTATGGCGTGATCGCGGGAGAGATGCTGAGCGGACGGCCCTACGTCGAAACTCGACTGCCAAAGCATGCCGCCGCGCTGATCGCCTTCTCTCTCGCCGGCACCATCGCGGAAGCTGGACTGCTCCATTTCCGCGGGGCGTTCCAGGATCCTGCGATGTACGCGCCGGTCACGATCCCGCCGCTGGCGGCGATGTCAATCGGCGCCGCCGCTTTCTCACCTCGGGCCACGGCGCTCGCCGATCCGCTCCTGAAGGCGACAGCCATCCTCGGGATCGCCGGACCCATGTTCCATGCCTATGGAATTCACCGGAACATGGGCGGCTGGCGCAACTGGAGCCAGATGATCCTGCAGGGCCCGCCGCTGCCTGCGCCGCCTGCGTTTCTAGGAGTCGCCGTTGCCGGTCTCGGCATTCTGCCGACGCTCGCGGACGGTCGGCGATGACCGAATTTCGTACGCCCTATCTGACCTACGACGTTCTCGACAAATGGGACTCGCCATCCTGGAACGATCAAACCCGGGCTGCCATCGCTCAACGGCTCCACAAGGTGCCGGAACGTCGATTCCTGAGCGAGGAGCAGTGGTCGCTATTGCGCGCGATCGTGGATCGGCTCGTGCCGCAACCGGAACGTGACGAGCCGGTGCCCATCGTTCCGTGGATCGACGCCCTGCTCCATCACAACCATACCCCCGGCTATCGCTACGCCGACATGCCGCCGATGCGCGATGCGTGGCTCCAGGGACTAAATGCGATCGCCGCCGAGGCACGTAACCGGCATGGAAAGGCGTTCGAGGAACTCGAGCCGAAGGAGCAGGACGAGCTGCTGCGCGAGGTTGAGGGCAATCGGGTCGACGGCCGTTACTGGGGCGACCTGCCCGCTGGGGGCTTCTTCAAGCATCACCTGCTGAAGGAAGTGGTCGGCATCTATTATTCCCATCCGGACGCCTGGAGCGAGATCGGATACGGCGGGCCGGCATCCCCGCGCGGCTATGCCCGGCTCGGTGTCGACGAACGCGACCCGTGGGAAGCCGAAGAGCTGGACTTTGGGGCGAACGATGCTTGACGTCGCCGAGCTCAGAGCCGTTGACGGGCGCGCGCCCGACGTCTTCCGTCCCGGCGAATGGGTGCCGATGCGCACTCACACCGATAGCGATGAGGTGGATTTCGCTATCGTGGGCACAGGCGCCGGCGGCGGCACTCTCGCGTGCAAGCTTGCCGAGGCGGGTTTTTCGGTCGTTGCTTTTGAGGCGGGTCCCTTCTGGCGTCCGCTTGAGGACTTCGTATCAGACGAGGCCTGGCAAAGCGGTCTCTTTTGGACCGACAAGCGGATCACTGGCGGTGCCGACCCGGTCGAGCTTGGGTCCAACAACAGCGGTCGCGGCGTGGGCGGAAGCACCGTCCATTACACGATGATCGCACTTCGCTGGCGGCCCGAATGGTTCAAATGCCGTTCGACACTTGGCTACGGCCGCAACTGGCCGATCAGCTTCGACGAACTCGAGCCCTATTACGAAGAGGCCGAAGAAGCGCTCAAAATCTCCGGACCCCTCCGGTATCCGTGGGGAAAACGTCGCAAGCGCTATCCGTATCGAGCGCACCCGGTAAACGCGCCGGGCCTCGTCATGGCGAGGGGCTGCGAGCGCATCGGCATTAAGTGGTCGCCGATCCCGCTCGCGACGCTCTCGGCGCCGCGGGGCATGGCCCATCCCTGCGTCTATCGCGGGTTCTGCTCATACGGTTGCTCGACCAACGCCAAGCAAAGTGTGCTGGTCACGTTCATCCCGCGCGCGATTGCCGCCGGCGCCGAAATCCGCGACCTCGCAATGGTCGGCAAGATCGAGATGGGCAAGGATGGGCGAGCAACTGGCCTGACCTATCACCGCAATGGCGAATGGCGGCGCCAGAAGGCACGGAACGTAGTCGTCGCAGGCTACGCGATCGAGACCCCGCGACTCCTGCTGAATTCGAGCTGCAGCCAGTTCCCCGAAGGACTTGCGAACGAGAACGGCCTGGTTGGCACCCATCTCATGATCCACTCGGGGCCTGGCGTCTGGGCGACGATGCACGAACAGGTCCGCCAGTACAAAGCCCCGCCGTGCATGGCGGTTACCGAGCACTGGAATTACGACGACGGCGACAAGAAGGATTTCCACGGTGGATATGCCTTCATGAGCCAGGGCCCGCTCCCCGTCGGCTGGGCGCAGGCGATGTCGGTACAGCGCGGCTTGTGGGGCTTGGCGCTCCGCAACGAGATGACCCGCTACAACCATGTCGTGGGCCTTCGGATAGTCGGCGAGACGGAGCCGCAGCGGCACAACCGCGTGGAGATTGCTGACGAGAGGGACCAGTATGGCCTTCCGATCCCGCGGGTGACCTTCTCCTATTCAGAGAACGATCGGCGCCTGATGAAGCATTCCATCGGGTCGATGCGCTCCGTGCTCGAGGCCGCGGGGGGCAAAGAAATATGGGTCGATGACGACACGTCGCACCTGATGGGCGGGTGCCGGATGGGGGACGACCCGAATGATAGCGTCGTCAATAAAGATGGTCGCAGCTGGTCGATCCCCAATCTGTGGGTCTGCGACGGGTCGCTGTTTCCCACCAGCGGCGGAGTCAATCCTTCCCTCACCATCCAGGCCCTCGCCTGCCGGATGGGGGACCGTATCGCGGCCATGGCGAAGCGGGGCGAGCTGTGAGCAAGGTCCCCGGCTGGGTCGCGAGCATCGAGGATTTGCGCAAGCGCGCGCATGCCCGGGTGCCGAGGCCGTTCATGGATTATATGGAAGCGGGCTCGTTCGCCCAGCTGACTCTGCGCGACAACCGCCGCGACCTCGATTCCATCCGTTTCCGCGAGCGGGTGATGTTCGATGTGTCGAACCGCAAGCTCGAGACCACGATGCTCGGCGAGAAGGTCAGCATTCCCGTCGCGATCGGCCCGACCGGGATGTGCGGCGCGATCTGGTCGAACGGTGAGATTTTATCGTGCCGCGCGGCGCACGACTTCGGCGTGCCCTTCACGCTGTCGACCAACGCGCTGCTGTCGATCGAGGACGTCCGAAGCTCGGTCGACCGTCCATTCTGGTTCCAGCTTTACCTAGAGAAGGATCGCGGCTTTTCGAAGGACCTGATCGAACGCGCGCACAGGGCTGGGTGCCCCGTGCTGGTCCTGACCATGGACCTGCACGTCGAAGGCACTCGCTATTGCGACAAGCATAACGGGCTTGGAGTGCCTCCCAAGCTCACGCCGGCGAACATCTGGAGCATCGTCAGCCATCCCCCTTGGGCATTCGCGATGCTTCATTCCAAGCGCTGGAGCTTCGGCAATTACGCAGGGAAGGTGAAGTCCGGAAACGTCGCCGAAATGGCGGAGCTGGTGAAGAGCCAGCTCGACTCCTCGTTCGATCTCAAGACCCTCGAATGGGTACGTTCGCTGTGGCCTGGCAAGATGGTCGTGAAGGGCATCATGGATGTCGAGGACGCCAGGATGGCGCTGGATGCCGGCGCCGACGGGATCCTGGTTTCCAACCACGGCGGCCGTCAGCTCGACGGGGCACCGTCCACCGCGTCAGTCCTGTCGAGTATCGTCGATGCGGTCGGCGAAAAGACCGAAGTCTATGTCGATAGCGGTGTCCGCTCCGGGCTGGACGTCCTCAAATTCCTCGGCCTCGGTGCCCGCGCCTGCTTCATTGGTCGGGCCTATCTCTACGGCCTCGGCGCCTATGGACAGGCGGGAGTCACAAAGACGCTTGAGATCCTCGAGGACGAACTCAGCATCGCCATGGCGCTGACCGGCGTGACCGACGTCGAGAGAGTCCCTCGCGACATCATTCTTCGGCCGCCACCGCAACCTTCGGTTCCGTCGGCCGCGACCAGCGGCGGACCCTTTCGAGACATCCGCGTTTTTCAAGACAGCTAAGCAGGAGTATCATCATGGCCAAGACCGGCGGCGACATTCTCGTCGAAACGCTCATTGCATGGGGCGTCGATACAATCTTCGGAATTCCTGGAGACGGCATCAACGGGGTCTTCGAGGCGCTTCGAACGCGCCAGGATCAGGTCAAGTTCGTCCAGGTCCGGCACGAAGAGGCCGCTGCGTTCGCCGCCTGCGCTTATGCGAAGTTCACCGGGAGGCTGGGTGTGTGCCTCGCGACCTCCGGACCCGGCGGAATCCATCTCCTGAACGGAATTTACGACGCCAAGCTCGACAACCAGCCGGTGCTGGCGATCACCGGAGCGCAACATCATGACCTGATCGAGACCTACACGCAGCAGGATGTTGCGCTCGACAAATTGTTCATGGACGCGACCGCTTATTCGGTGCGGGTCATGGGCCCGGCGCATGTCCAGGATGTCGTCGAGCAGGCATGCCGAACCGCGCTCGCCTACCGACAGCCGACCCACGTGATGATCCCCGTCGACTTCCAGTCGCAGCCGGCGAAGGATCGGTCCGAGCGCAATGTCGCGGATCACGTGTCCAATGTGATGGCACAGGGTGGGCATTTGCCCAACCCGCAAATGCTCGAACGCGCCGCGGACGTGCTGAACCAGGCAAAAAAGCCATTCATTCTTGCCGGCCGGGGAGCGATCGATGCCACTCCCGAGTTGCTGGCCATCGCCGAACGGCTTCAGGCGCCGATCGGCAAACCGCTTCTCGGCAAGCAGGCCGTGCCGGACGATAGCCCTTACACTACCGGTGGCGTCGGAATGCTCGGCACGAAGCCCTCCCAGGAGGCGATGGAGAGCTGCGATACGTTGCTGATCGTCGGCTCGACCTTCCCCTACATCGAATATTACCCAAAGCCCGGACAGGCGAAGGCCGTCCAGATCGAGCTGGATCCGAAGCGCGTCGGCCTTCGCTACCCAGTCGAGGTCGGGCTGGTCGGCGACAGCAAGCGCATACTGTCCGAATTGCTCCCGCTCGTCCGCAAGAACGAGAGCGGCAAGTTCCTGGAGACAGCGCAGAAGAGCATGAGCGACTGGCGTGAGCTCATGAACGAACGCGGCACCCGCACCGACAAGCCGATGAAACCGCAGGTGGTCACGCACGAACTCAGCAAGCTGCTCGACGACGACGCAATCGTGATCACGGACAGCGGCACCATCACCGCAATGACCGCACGCCACGTCGACATGCGCGGCTCAATGCAGTTCAGCTGCTCGGGAACCCTCGCGAGCATGGCTTGCGGCCTACCCTATGCAATCGGTGCGGCCACGGCGCATCCGAATCGGCAGGTGGTCGCAGTGATCGGTGACGGCTCCGCGGCGATGCTGATGGGCGATCTCGTGACGCTTAGGAAATACAACCTCAATGCCAAGGTCATCGTGATCAAGAACAACGCGCTCGGCCAGATCAAATGGGAGCAGATGGTGTTCCTCGGCAATCCCGAGTTCGGCTGCGAGCTGGAGCCGATCGATTTCGTCCGCGTCGCCGAGGGTTGCGGTATTCGTGGCGTTAGCATCGATGACCCGGCGAGATGCGGCGACCAGCTGCGTGAGGCTTTGGCGACACCGGGTCCCTGCCTGATTGAGGCGGTGGTCGATCCTTACGAGCCGCCGCTCCCGCCCAAGATCGAGGCGAAGCAGGCCCTGCACATGGCCGAAGCGCTCGCCAAGGGCACTCCGCACGCGCTGAAGACGGCGCTCACGCTCGGGTCCGACACGGTCCGCGAACTGGTCTGATGACGCGCGAGCAGCGGCTCGAGACGCGTTCGCCTGACGGGCAGATTCTGCTCGAATACGATCGCTACTCCGCAAAAGCCGCGAGAGCGCTACAGGCGGAGCTCGAGCGCGCACTCGGAAGCTCGGTGGACTTCGGCGCGCAAGCGCGGGCGCTTTATGCCACCGACGCGTCCAACTACCGCCAAGTGCCGGTGGGAGTCGTTTGTCCGCGCTCCCGGCAGGAGGTCGTGGAGGCAGTTCGCATCTGCCGCGAGCATGAAGCGCCGATCGTAGCTCGCGGCGGAGGAACGAGCCTAGCGGGCCAGGCCTGCAACGTAGCCCTCTGCATTGATTTCTCGAGACACTTGCATCGAGTAATTGAGGTCGACCCTATCGCCCGAACGGCGCGCGTAGAGCCAGGCTGCATTCTTGACAGGCTCCAGGATGCAGTTCGCCCCTATGAACTCATGTTCGGACCGGACCCTGCAACGCACGACCACAATACACTTGGCGGAATGATCGGGAACGACAGTTGCGGCGTGCATTCCGTGAAGTGGCATCGAACGCTCGAGAACGTCTCTCGGCTCGACGTGCTGACCTACGACGGGCTTCAGCTGGAGCTTGGTCCTACTCCTGAACAATGGCTTGCGCGTCGACTCGACGAGCTGGGCCGGCGGGGCGACATTTATCGCGGCCTTGTTTCATTGAGGGATCGCTATGGGCGTCTGATCGAGGCGAAGTTCCCCAAAATCCCGCGGCTCGTCTCGGGATACGAGGGATTGGAGGCGTTGCTCCCCGGCGAGGACTTCAACGTCGCGAAAGCGGTCACCGGGACCGAAGGAACGTGCGTCATCGTTCTCGAGGCCGTGGTCAGGCTCGTACCCCGGCCAAAAGTCCGGGCGATTGCGCTGCTGTCCTTCAAAGACGTCTTCTCCGCCGCTGATGCTGTCCCGGCATTGCTGAAACAGAATCCCGACGGCATTGAGGGCTTCGATCAGAGAATGTTCGACGCAGTCAGGGACTCACAATCCCGGGCCGGTCTCGAAGCGTTTCCGGAAGGACGTGGTTTCCTGATTGTGGAGGCGGGCGGCGACACCGCCGAAGCCGCGCAGGCCAACGTCAGACGAATGGTCGACCAGGCGCAAACCGGTGCGAGATGTCACGTCGTGACCGACGCGACTGAGCAGAAGCGGGTCTGGCAGGCGCGCGAGGCGGCGCTCGGAGTCACGGCATTCGTTCGCGGCAAGCGGGAGCATTGGCCTGGCTGGGAAGACAGCGCGGTACCCCCGAACGAGCTTGGCGATTATCTCCGCGATCTGGAACGGTTGTTCGCCCAGCACGGCTATAACGCTGCCCTTTACGGACACTTTGGCGACGGCGTTACGCATTGCCGCGTCAATTTCGATTTCCACAGCGAAGCAGGGCTCTCGAACTATCGCCAGTTCATGCGAGAGGCTGCGAAGCTGGTGCATCGCTACGGCGGATCACTTTCGGGAGAGCATGGCGACGGGCAGGCGCGCGCCGAATTGTTGCGCGTCATGTACGGTGACGAACTCGTTCAGTGCTTCCGCGAATTTAAGGCGATCTGGGATCCGGAGAACCGGCTAAATCCAGGGAAGGCAATCGATCCCTTCCCGATTGATTCCAACCTTCGTCTTGGACTGACCTACGAACCGCGACCGCTCCAAACACACTTTCGTTTTGCAGACGATCACGGCTCATTCGCGCATGCCACGACACGCTGCGTAGGCGTCGGGAAGTGCCGCCGTCGCTCCGTCGGCAACGAAGTGATGTGTCCGTCGTACATCGCCACGGGAGAGGAAAGGCATTCGACCCGAGGTCGTGCGCATTTGCTTCACGAGATGACCCGTGGAGAAGTCATCGCCAACGGCTGGGACAGTGGCGCCGTCGAAGATGCACTTTCGCTCTGTCTCGCGTGCAAGGGGTGCAAGGCAGATTGTCCAGTCGGAGTTGATGTCGCGACCTGGAAGGCCGAGTTTCGGGCTCATCATTATGCTCATCGACGCCGGCCGCGCTCCGCCCGTTCAATGAGCCAGATTGCGCGGTGGGCGAAGCTTGCAAGCTATGCGCCTGGCCTTGCGAACACCATCGCAGGAACTCCTCCCGCGAAATGGATAGCCGGCATCCACCGGCGGGCGGAACTTCCGCGTTTTGCTTCCCAAACATTCCGCGAGTGGCTCCGCGTTCGCGGCAGGCGCACCATAGGTGGCGATCAGCTCATTCTCTGGCCGGACACTTTCAACAATTACTTCCGCCCTCGCACGCTTATCGCCGCGACCCAATTGCTTGAACGCGCGGGCTACTCCATCGAGCTCCCCAGCGCGCCGTTATGTTGCGGGCGGCCTCTATACGATTGGGGTTATCTCGAGTCAGCCAAGGCGCAATTCGAACAAATCTTTACCGCGCTTGCCGGCAACATCGAGCGCGGAACTCCAATCGTCGTCTTGGAACCTGCCTGCGCGTCGGCGTTCAAGGACGAGCTACTGAACCTGTTTCCGGATCGCAGTGAAGCCAAGCGGCTGTCGTCGCAGGTTCACTACATCGCCGACTTCGTGGCGAACCGGATCGACCGGTTCCCCAGGTTCCTTCCGGGCGGATCGGCGCTCGTTCACGCCCATTGCCACCACCATTCAGTAATTGGCTTCGGGAAGGAAGGGGCGCTCCTGAACCGCTTGCAGATCTCCGTTGAACGGCCTCCGCAGGGCTGCTGCGGCATGGCCGGGGCATTCGGCATGGCAAGGGAGACATTCGAGCTCGGGCAGAGAATCGGCGAACGTGTGCTCCTGCCCCGCGTGCGAGAACTCGATTCCGACGCCCTGATCATCGCGGATGGCTTCAGTTGCCGCGAGCAGATCGAGCTGCATGGCGGCCGAACGACGATGCACATCGCCGAATTGCTGCGGGAGCGGATGATTTGAACGACCGGGAGCAGAGCGGCAAAGAGGTTCGCTTTGAGCCCAAGGATGTGCCTCCGCTACTCCCGCTCTGGCTTGCCGCGGGGCTCGCGGGATTCGTGATCATCGTCCTGGCTGGAATCACGATGTTTTACCCGCTCGCGAACCGTCAGGAATCTCGCGGTCCGCTCCAGCAGCTGCCGGTCGCTCCGCGCCTGCAGGTCGCAGCTGCCGACGACCTCGCTCGATATAGCAAGGCAAAGGATCAGGAGCTGCGGCGGTCCCCTACCCCGATCGATGCGGCAATGCGCGCAACTGCCCAGCAAGGATGGGGGTCGCCGAAGTGAGAATGTCTGCGGCATTCCTGCTGTTGGCCGTGCTGACTACCGCGCCCGCTGACGCGCGGATCGACGCGACCGCCTTCGCACACCTGTCCTTTCATCAGCATCCAGGTGCGCAGCTGCCTCTCCGCACACAGCTGCGCGACGAGAGCGGGCGTCTGGTCACACTCGGTCAGGAGTTCCATGGTCGCCCGACGGTGCTCGTGCTCGAGTATCTGCGGTGTCAGAACCTGTGCAGCCTGGTCCTGAGCGGAGCGACCGCCGCCATGTCCCACGCAAGGCTCACACCGGGAGCGGACTTGAACCTTGTCGCGGTAAGCATCGATCCCAGGGACACCACTCGGGACGCGGCGGCGAGCGCGGCGATGTACAGCCGGCGCTTCCCTGACGCGGCCGCGGCGGCGAGCGGCATTCACTTTCTGACGGGGTCACCCGACGCCGTAGCCGCAATCGCTGGCGTTGTCGGCTTCCCCTACAAGCTGGATCCCCAAACCAATCAATATGCTCATCCAGCCGGTTTCGTGGTTGCCACGCCGGACGGACACATCTCGCGCTACATGCTCGGACTCAATCCGCCAGCGGCCGCGCTGCGTGACGCTGTCGAACAAGCGGCTCACGGGACGATCACACCCGCGGCGCACCCGTTGCTGCTGCTTTGCTTCGGCTACGATCCCGATGCCGGAACCGCCGCAGCCCTTGCCATTCGCCTCGTCCGCTATGCGTATCTCGGGGCATTTGCTGCCGCATTGCTGCTGGCTGGCGGCTTCTGGCTAAAGCGGCGGCGGACCGCCTGAATGGGACAATTCCCAATCTGGCCGGAGCGTGCAGGTGCCTACGCGGCGAGACTCGATTTCCTCTACATCTGCCTGCTCGTGATCGCCTTCCTGACCGCCGGACTGGTTATCTTCCTGCTCGCCTTCTTCGCTGCGAAATACCGGCACGGGAGCAATGCCGATCGTAGCGGCACGACCAAAAAGACCTGGCGATGGGAGGTCGGCTGGACGACGATTTCTTTATTGTTCTTCGTCGGCTTCGCAATCTGGGGAGCGCGCATTTACCTGCGCCTTTACAACCCGCCGCCCAACGCGCTGCAGATCTTCATCGTCGGCAAGCAGTGGATGTGGAAAGCCGAGCATCCGGGCGGTCAGCGCGAAATCAACGAACTTCACGTCCCGGCAGGCCAGGACGTGCGGCTGGTCATGGCGTCGGAGGACGTGATCCACAGCTTCTATATTCCCGCGCTGCGGATCAAGCAGGACGTGGTGCCGGGCCGATACGAAACGATGTGGTTCCGGGCCGACAAACCCGGACGCTATCACCTGTTCTGCGCCGAATATTGCGGAACCGATCATGCGCACATGGGTGGCTGGCTGACCGTCCTCAACGCGCGCGAATATGCTGACTGGCTGCGGCAACAGGGCGGGCAGCAGACACTTGCGCGGCAGGGTCAGAACTTATTCCGTCGTTATGGATGCAGCGGGTGCCATGAACCGGGCGGTACCGTTCGGGCGCCCGAGCTCGAGGGGGTCTATGGCAGTCCGGTGCCCCTTTCGGACGGTTCAGTGGTGACAGCCGACGAACGCTACATCCGGGATTCGATCCTCGATCCCAAGGCCCAGGTCGCTGCCGGCTATGCACCCGTCATGCCGACCTTCGCCGGCCAGCTAAGCGAAGACGATCTCGCGAAGCTGGTCGCCTACATCCAATCCATCGGCGCGACCAAGCGCGAAGGGGCCCGCTGATGTCTGCGCCCGCAGCCGAAAGTTACCTTAGCGCCCGGATCGGCATCCGCTCCTGGTTGCTGACGACCGACCACAAGCGCATCGCTTTGCTCTACTTTGCCTCAATCACTTTCTTCTTCGCCGTTGGCGGCGTCGCGGCGACCCTGATCCGGTTGAACCTGATCGTCCCTGAAGGTCTCCTCGGCAGCCCCGACCTCTACAATCGCCTCTTCACCATGCACGGCGTGATCATGGTTTGGTTCTTCCTCATCCCTTCGATTCCAACGACGATGGGCAATTTCATCATACCCCTGATGATCGGTGCCCGCGACCTAGCCTTCCCTCGCCTGAACCTGCTGAGCTGGTACCTCTACATCGCCGGTGGCGTCATCACAGTGACCGCGTTGCTGCTGGGCGGGGTCGACACGGGCTGGACCTTTTACGAGCCTTATTCGACCTTCTACGCGACGGGATATATCATCCTGACGATATTCGGCATTTTCGTCGCCGGGTTCTCGTCGATCCTGACCGGTCTCAACTTCATCGTCACCATCCACAAGCTGCGCGCGCCGGGCATGACCTGGTATCGTCTGCCGGTATTCGTCTGGTCGACCTACGCCACCAGCCTGATCCTGGTGCTTGCAACGCCGGTACTCGCGATGACCCTCCTCATGCTGTTGGCCGAGCGCGTGCTTCACGTCGGCATCTTCTCACCCCAGCTCGGCGGTGACCCCCTGCTCTTCCAGCACATGTTCTGGTTCTACAGTCACCCGGCCGTCTACATCATGATCCTGCCGTCGATGGGCGTGATCAGCGAGATCGTTCCCGTCTTCGCCCGTAAGCCATTGTTCGGCTACGAGTTCGTCGTCTGGTGCAGCATTGCGATCGCCGCTATCGGCTTCCTGGTCTGGGGCCATCACATGTTTGTCGCGGGCCAGTCGCTCTACGCCAGCCTCGCATTCTCCTTCCTCAGCTATCTCGTCGCAGTCCCATCCGCGATCAAAGTGTTCAATTGGACGGCCACTCTGCACGAAGGCTGGATCCGCTTTGATGCTCCGATGCTCTATGCCTTCGGCTTCATCGGCCTGTTCACGATCGGCGGACTAACCGGCCTGTTCCTGGCCGCGCTTCCGATCGACGTGCATGTCACCGACACCTACTTCGTGGTGGCCCATTTCCACTACATCATGGTCGGAGGCGCGGTGATGGGTTACTTCGCCGGCCTTCATTACTGGTGGCCGAAGATCACCGGTCGCTACTATCCGGAATATTGGGCCCGGTTTGCCGCCATCCTGGCGTTCTTCGGCTTCAACGTGACCTTCTTTCCACAGTTCATCCTCGGCTATCTTGGGATGCCGCGGCGCTACCAGGCCTATCCTCCCGAGTTCCAGATCTGGCATGTCCTGTCCTCGGCGGGCGCGAGCATCCTCGCCGTCGGATACGCACTTCCTCTGTTCTATTTCACATGGTCGATTCTGAAGGGCGACCGAGCACCGGCAAATCCGTGGGAAGCAACCGGCCTCGAATGGACGATCCGTTCGCCGCCGCCGCCGGAAAACTTCGATCGAACGCCGACCGTAGTCAGGCCCCCGTACCAATATGATCGAGGAAAGCCCTGCCTGCAGGTCGGCAATGACTGACGAGGTACTTACTTTCCAATACGCCGACGCCGCCCAGCAGCGCGATGCGGTCACGCTGGGCATGTGGGCGTTCCTGGCGACCGAGGTCCTGTTCTTCGGTACGCTGATTGCCGCCTATTTCAACTACCGCATCTGGTTTGGGCCCGAGTTCATTGCGGCTGCGCGAATGACCAAAGTGTTGTTTGGCACGATCAATACCGGCGTCCTCCTCACCAGCAGCGCGTGCATGGCGATGGCCGTGAGCGGCTACGAAGCGGGATCCAGGCGCGCGCCGGTACTCTGGCTCATCGCGACGGCGCTCCTCGGGTTGGCATTCATCGGCATCAAGGGCGTCGAATATTGGCTGGAATATCAGGAACATCTCGTTCCGGCGCTCAGCTTCGATCTGCCGCGTTATGGCGGCGTCGCCGAGATTTTTTTCCTGTTCTATTTCTGCGCGACGGGCCTCCACGCCCTGCATCTTCTGATCGGCATCAGTCTGGTGATCTGGCTAGCCATCTGGATCGGCACCGGCCGGATCGACCGCGAGTCCTCGACGACCCGGCTGATCGGGCTTTACTGGCATTTCGTGGACGTCGTCTGGATCTTCCTCTTCCCGCTAATCTATCTGGCCGGGAGGAGCGGGTGAGCGCTCGGGGAATATGGCGTTGCTGGGCCGCGCTGATGCTGCTTCTGGCGCTTACCACTGCACTCGCCTTCGTGCCGCTCGGGTCTGCGCAACTCGGCGCATCGCTGGCAATCGCCTGCGTCAAGGCGCTGCTCGTCCTGTTCTTCTTCATGGAGTTGAAAGGCAGCAACCCGCTTATCAGGGCGTTCGCGTGCGCAGGGTTCTTCTGGCTCCTGATCATGATCGCCCTCACCAGCGCCGATTATACGCACCGGACTGACCAACGCGTTCCGGTAGACGAGCCCGGCTAACCTAGTCCTTTTTCCACCGACGCTGCTCCCGGATCGACTGTCCTTGGCTGGCGGCCGCATTGGGCCCGAGATGCGCATGGCGCGCGGCCTTCTCCAGACTTTCGTGGAACGGTCGGTGGACGAACGGAACGAGAATGCCGGTCGCAAGCCCCCAGGCGAGGAGCGACAAGGCCACGCCAAGCGCCGCTGTCCCGGCAGGGGCTCGTCCTCCGCAGATCACCGGAAGCAGCAAGACGGCGCCCGCGGCCCAGAGGGCGAAACCGAAAGCCATCCCGAACAACCATCCGCCGTGCACGTTGTTGGCCGCGCGCCCGAAGGTGCGCGCGTAGAGCGCGCCTGCGGTCGCCATCGCGGCGCAGCCGATAGCGAGGGTAGGTACCGTGGAGAGACCGAGGATTTGAGCTTCCACACGCAGCGAACCGAAGCCGATCAGGATCGGAATGGCAGGAACGGTCCCGAGAATTCCTGACAGCGCGCCCGAAAGCATCGGGCGCTGGCTTGGCCCAGGATCATAGCCTTGAACGGAAAGGAACGTGGCCATCAGCCGGCTATCCCCTTCAACGCCTGACATTCGCGATAGTCCGGCTGATTGCGGTAGAGTTCGATCAATTGCTTGTAGGCAATGCCGACGGTCCGTGCTTCACGATTGAGGTCGAACAGGCCGACCGGATAGACAATCCCCAGCGGATCGCTCATCGCGATGCTCCAATCGATCTGGTCCGTCAGGCTGTACCAGGTGAATCCGACCAGCGGCACACCGGCCCGCCGCAG
Source organism: Sphingomicrobium sp. (assembly GCA_036376635.1). Lineage (GTDB taxonomy): Bacteria > Pseudomonadota > Alphaproteobacteria > Sphingomonadales > Sphingomonadaceae > Sphingomicrobium. The sequence continues at coordinate 29,871 of DASUZY010000028.1, read as the reverse complement.
CAACTGAACGTTGTGCCACTGCCGCCAGAGCCAGCGCGGAGCACCATCGGCGTCGGGCTTGTTCGTCTCGGTATGCATCATCGGTCGTCGGTATCGCTCCCAATATTGGTTCGCGATCACGTACCAGCCGAACAGTTCGCCGAGCGCCAGGGGGTCACCTTTGCGGTCGATAAGGCGCTCGTTCCACTCGTAGTAATCGACGCCGAGGATCGAGCGCTCAGGCACCTTGCGCCGTTCAAGCCGGCGGATGTCGTCCGCCCGGATACCTTGGCTGCACAGCAGCTCGTACATCCCGTCGCTCAACGGATGCGCGTAAATGAGGTCGAGGGGGAGAAATCGACGTTCATTGGCCGCGTCGGCCGCCTGCTGGACATAAGGGTCAGGGCAGCAAGGCTGGTAGAACTCGCTGCTCTCGCTGTTGATGAAAATGGCATCTGGCCGCCTCTTCAAGATTGCATCGCTCATGGCGATGCTTGCATTTGCAAGGTTCCAAGCCGCGCGAGCGTAAGCACCGTCATCGTGGAGTTGCTCGTTCCACAAGCCGTCAAGAGCGCTCATCCGGGCACACACGTACATCTCGTTGACGGGCGTGTAGAATCGTATCCAGGGATACCGCTCTGCGAATGCGCCCGCGTATTCGGCGAGCGCATCGGCAATTTCCGGATTTTGAAAATCTCCCAGCCATGACGGAAGGCCGAAGTGGCAAAGGTCGACGATCGGCTCGGGGCCGAACTCTCGCAGCTCCTCGAATTGGGGATCGCAATAATTCCAATCGAATTGTCCGGGCCCGCGGAAAGCTAGATGCAGGGGTGGCCCAAAGCGGATGTGGGTTATTCCAATTTCGCGAGCGAGCTCAAAGTCATGTTGCCAAAACGAATAATGCCGAGCGGAATCGAGTTCGTCACGGCGCCAGCGACCGTGTTCGATCGTGGGATAGCTGCATTCGATTCCGGTGGTGAACATGAAGCTCGCGGACCCGGCCGCTCGCTCTCGTTGCCCGCACTTCTCGCGGCGAAGCGCCGGAAGCCGCGGGCGGAAGGCTGCGGGATAGCCGACGGGTTTGCGATAGATCGTCCCAACGGCAAGCCCGAAAAGCGCATGAGCAACGACCAAAGTGCCGACCGCAGGTGGGGAAAGTGGCGAGAAGAAGCTCGATAGCGTCAGCTTCACTTCGTCGACGTGAAGCCGCATGAGGGCCAGCTCCGGGTAGACGATGAAGATCGCGAGCGAGGCCGGAGCGATCGCGAAAACGAGGCCTTGTATCGGCGGTTTAGCGCGGATTCGTCCCCACACGAAGAAGGCGTAAAAGACGGCCCAGCAAACTCCGATGCCGAGATGAATGGCAGTCGCGATTAACTCTGCGACGACCGGCCTGTCTCGGAATGCCGATGTGGTGATCTGACCGATGAAGTCGACTTCGGCGAAGCCCAGTCCCGATGCGGCGAAGGAGACTGCTTGCATCAGCACAGCGCCGGCAAGGCCAGCGACGATCGCCTTTTTGAGGGAAATGACCCGGATCATGCCTTCACCGGCGTCGCCCGTTCGGACGGATCAATCTCGCGAATGACGCTCCGCATAGGATCAATAACCGGAAACAGCCGTCGCTGCTCCGACCGGTGCTCTTTCGCCCGGACATTTGACTCCAATCAATGCTGTCCGGATTTGCCGGAGCGTTCCTGCCAGGTCGCAAACCCTCAATCGGCGGAAGAGCCGCCATCCGTGCTACTAGGGTTGGCGTCGTCCGGCGGTTGGTCGACTGAATAGTGACCGTCCGGCAACGGATTCGGAGTTTCGTCTCCGACGCGCTTGCGCTTTGGACTGCGCGCTGGCGCACTGAAGTCCGAGTTGTGCTTGGGTTTCTTGACCATGGCGAGACAAACGAGTGCGTGTGGTGGGTCAACGCATTGCGGATGCATTCGGGCGCAACACCAACATACCGAGTAATCCGCCCATCCCGGGGTCGATGGTCGGGGAGACAGGATTCGAACCTGCGACCCTCTGCTCCCAAAGCAGATGCGCTACCAGACTGCGCTACTCCCCGACGACCGGAGCCACCTAGGGCGCTTCATCGTCGTCGCCAATCCCCCGAAACAATCCGCGGGTGAAAATGGTGGGCCCGGCAGGATTCGAACCTACAACCTAGCCGTTATGAGCGGCCAGCTCTACCGTTGAGCTACAGGCCCTCTCCGGTTCGGCGCAGATAGACGTAGCATCGTCTTCCGCCAAGGCTCAGGCGCGAGCAAAGACCAGGGCAAAGGACCCGCGCGACGGAACGAGATCGCCCCCGGCAATCCGTGCCAGTCCCCGGACAAGCTTCAGGGAAAAGCCGCCCGGACGATCGTCGCTCTGCTTCGCATCGAACAACACCGTATCCCCTATTCCACGCAGCGCACTTGGACGATCGATCGTGATGCGCGGACCGTCGGGCGCACTCTCCGCCGAAAGATGCAGCTGCTCACCGCTCGCCGACTGTTCGGCGAGTGCGCTGAACAACCGGAACAGCAGGCGATCGGCGAGTTCGGGCTGAACTGCCGCCGCAACTTCGAAGCGGGGACGAACAACCTCCAGAATTGCTCCGCTCCGGGCAGCGATGGCCTTGAGCTCGGCCGCCTCACGCACAATCAGCGCGCCGAGATCGACGCGTTCCGGGGCAGCACCGCGTGCGGAATGCACCTTCGCAGCGAAATCGAGGTCATCAATTGCCGTCAGTAGCAGCCGCGCCTGTCGGACAATCTCTGACGCCCTGTCGCGATAGCCGCGATCGGCAGGCCCGAGATATTGGCCCTCGATAATCTCGGCAAAGCCGATGATGGCGTTGAGCGGTGTCTTGATCTCATGAACGAGTTCGCGGAGCGAGTCGGGATCTGACAATAGTTCGGGCACGGGCTGCGGCGGGACTTCAGGTACGGGGGTCTCGCGCAGGGCAACCCCCCGATAGCCAGCAAATCGCCCATCCGCGGGCTCAAACGCCGGCACTCCACTGATCTTCCATTCGCCGGAGACAGGGCCTCCGCCCGATATGTTTAAAGCGGCATCACGAAACGGCGCACGAACCGCGAAGGCACGGATCACGTCAGGATCGACCCGATCACCATCGCCTTCCTGCGGCCGGGACAGGGAACGGCCGATCAGCGGGCCGCGGGGCGCTCCTTCGACCCACGCGATTTCTCCCCCGGGCCCGCACTCCCAGCGGAAAATGGAGGCTTCGCCGGCAGGCTGGGATACTCGATCGGTCGCCGAACCCAATCGCTGCCGACGCCGGCGCTCGATCCGTTCTACGACTTCGTGCAATGAGGTGGATGAAGGTGCCGGCGTCTCCAATTGCTCGATGGCGCCCGGTGTCAGAGGCTTCGGTTCCAAAACAGCCTCGACGTGCGGCTCAGCCTTCAAATCGGGATGCAGCGTCTGAATGAAACGCTGAGTTTCGGGATCGGCGCTCGTCTGGATGGCGGCCCACTGGCTCGGATCGAGTGTTGCTGCGGCCAGCACCGGTGCCGAAACCGCAAGTGTGTCGGACGCGAAATATTCGAGCAAACCCAGTGGCAGAGGCAGTGCGGCAACGGCCCGCGCCGCTGCGGCTCGCAATGTCTCTTCGACCCCTGCCGCTTCACTCCTGATCGCCTCCAGCGCCTGAACGACGACGGGGCTGGTGCTGTTCGCGCCGGCGCGCGCCACCAGATCGACCAGCTGACGCCAACGCACCGCCGAGTCATGTCGGTCTTCAGCCGGCTGGTTCAGTACGGTCAGCAGACGATCGTCGAAGCGCACGGGCAGCTGGATTCCTTAAGGACGCACCTTCCCTGTCGCCCTACGCGCGCGTTTACAATCCGCTAAGCTAGTACCCTATAACTATCCCGTAACGGGACAGGTAAAGAAGGGCGGTCAGTGCAGCTCCCTCCGGGTTGAAGCGTCCTCAGGCCTTCTGGTTGAGATAGGTCAGCCAGAACTTGGCGATGTCGGCGCGCGTCCCCGTGACCGCGTTGAACGCGGCCGTTGCGCCCGCCTTGTCCCCCGACCGCGCGAGCGCCATGCCGATATGCAGGTTCGCGACATCCGCGTCGACGCCCGGCTTGCCCATCGCCATCCGATAGAGCTCAACGGCCTTCGCGTAGTCACCCATGGCATAGTAACGATCGCCGATCCTCAACAGGGCAGTCCCGTTCACCGCCGCCTTCGTCGCAGCCGCGAGGTCGGCCGCCGTTGCCTTCGGCTTCGCTTTCAGGCCGGTGGTAAGATCGTTATATTCGGAACTTGCCGGATTGATCAGCTTCGCTGCAACCCCGGCATCGTAGGCTGCCTGCGCCTCATTGTAGTTGCCCTGCTCAGCGACTGCGCGCGAATATTGGGCATATTGCGGGCCCGTCAGCGAGCCTGTCAGAGCCATCAGCCGGTAGAGGTCGATTGTTCCCTCAGTGTCCGGGTGGTTGAGATTGCGATAAATCGCGATCGCGTCGCTCCAGCTTGCGGCGCTCGGATAAGCCGCGACCCAGTCACGCGCCAACTGGACAGAGCTCGGCGACTTTTCGTCATAGGCAATCGCAACGGTGCGCTTAAGCAGGCTCTCGTCGGGCTTTTGTCCCGCCGCCTTCTTCAGCTGGATTGCACGCTGGAAGGTCGTGGCGGCTTGCGCTTTCTGACCTGCAGCGAGCTGGCTCTCTCCAAGGAGCTCCACCGAATCGAGGTCGTTCGGGTTGATTTCGACGGCGTGCCCATAGGCAACAGCGGCCTTGTCGTATTGCTTCGAGTTGTAAAACGAGCCGCCGAGCCCGTTGTAGATGTGCCCGAGCGTGGCCTTGTCGCCGACTCCGGTGGCAGCCATCGTGTCGACCGCGGTCGCGACCGTGGCCATGTCGTTCGCCTTCACAGCCGCCTGAAGCTGGAATTGAGCGATCAGGAAGCGATCCTGAGGGGTGCTTGCGACCGCTTGTGCAGCAGCGACCTTTGCGGGAATGTTCGCTGTGTCGTTTGCCTTTACCGCGTTCTGAAGGTCGACCAGCGCCTTCAGTGCCTTCTGTGACGGCTTGATGGCGGGGCCCGCATTCTGTGTCGCAGCCGGCTTTTCCGACTGGGCAATGGCGGGAGTAGCTGCGAAGGCAGCGATAAGCGCGAGCGCGGTGGTTGCGATGAGCTTCATGGGGCTGGCTTCTCCTGTTGCGGTCGGTCCCACGGCCGCTGAATGACGGCGGCGCATTAGACCCTCAATTCGGTGAGGCCAAGTGACATGGTGGTTTCGCTCTGAACCTGCTTTGAACCGGTTGTAATCAGGGCGAAACCTGAGGAACCGGCTGAACCGCCGCAATTGAAATCCTCGCGCGCGCGGGCGCGCGGGGTGGCGCTGGGCACAATGAGTCACTAACTAGCAATGTGAAGGGGGCAAGCGGCTTCGTGCTGCATTCCCTCGCGTACAACCGTTAAGCAGGACCGTTTCTTGGCCACTCAGCCCCCGATCGACGACACCACTCCTCCACCCCCCTCCGACAGCGATATCGCTCCGATCTCCATCGTCGAGGAGATGAAGACCTCATACCTCGATTACGCGATGAGCGTCATCGTCAGCCGGGCGTTGCCAGACGTGCGTGACGGGTTGAAGCCAGTACATCGCCGGATCCTCTATGCCTGTCAGGAGGCGGGCTATGTGGCCGGGCGGCCATACCGCAAGTCGAGCCGCATCGTCGGCGACGTCATGGGTAAGTATCACCCGCACGGCGACAGCGCGATCTACGATGCCCTGGCTCGAATGACCCAGGACTGGTCGATGCGGGTGCCGCTGATCGATGGCCAAGGCAATTTCGGGTCGATGGATCCAGATCCGCCCGCCGCAATGCGTTACACGGAGGCGCGGCTGGCCAAGGTCGCCAACTTCCTGCTCGGCGATATCGATCGCGATACCGTCGATTTCACCCCGAACTACGACGCTTCAGAGAGCGAGCCGCAGGTCCTCCCTGCCCGCTTCCCCAACCTGCTGGTCAACGGCGCGGGCGGGATCGCGGTTGGCATGGCGACAAACATCCCCCCGCACAACCTCGGCGAAGTGCTCGCGGCGTGCCGGGCGTACATGGAAGATCCGGCGATCAGTTCCGAAGCGCTGATCGAGCATGTGAAGGGGCCAGACTTCCCAACCGGCGGCTTCATTCTCGGCCAGACCGGAATCCGAAGCGCCTACACGACCGGTCGCGGCTCCATCATGATGCGTTCGCGCCATCATGTGGAGGAAGGGCGCGGCGATCGGCGCTCGATCGTCCTGACCGAAATTCCGTACCAGGTCGGCAAGTCCGGTCTGGTCGAAAAGATCGCCGAAGCGGCCAAGGACAAGCGCATCGAGGGCGTCTCCGATATCCGCGATGAGTCCAACCGCGAAGGCGTGCGCATCGTCATCGACCTAAAGCGCGACGCGACGCCAGAGGTGGTGCTCAACCAGTTGTGGCGCCACACTCCGGCGCAATCCTCCTTCCCGGCGAACATGCTCGCCATTCGCGGGGGCCGGCCCGAGACGCTCACACTTCGCGACATTATCGAGAGCTTCGTCCGCTTCCGCGAGGAAGTGATCACCCGTCGCTCCAAGTTCGAATTGTTCAAGGCTCGCGAGCGCGCCCACATCCTGCTTGGGCTGGTGGTCGCGGTCACCAATCTCGACGAGGTGGTGAAGCTGATCCGCGGTTCGGCGAGCCCAGCCGTTGCGCGCGAGAAACTGCTCGCGCGTGAATGGCCGATGGAGGAGATCCGGTCCTACATCGCATTGGTCGAAGCGGTCGAACCACAAAAGGCTGACAAGACCTATCGCCTATCCGAAGCCCAGGTTCGCGCGATCCTTGAACTTCGCCTGCACCGCCTGACCGCGCTCGGCCGCGACGAGATCGGCAATGAGCTCGAGGGTCTCGCGAAGAGCATCGGGGAACTGCTCGAAATCCTGGCAAACCGGGTCCGACTCTACGCGGTGATGCGCGAGGAGTTCGACGAGGTCGAAGCCGAGTTTGCCACCCCGCGCGTAACCGAGCTCGCCGCGGCCGCCGATGGCATTGAGGACGAAGATCTCATCGAGCGCGAGGACATGGTCGTGACCGTGACCATGGAAGGGTACATCAAGCGGACGCCGCTCGCCGTGTTCCGCGAACAAAAACGCGGCGGCAAGGGTCGCGCTGGAATGGCGACCAAGGACGAGGATGCGGTCACCACGCTTTTCGTCACGTCGACCCATAACCCCGTGCTGTTCTTCTCGAACCTCGGTCGGGTCTATCGGATGAAGGTCTGGAAGCTTCCGGAGGGCGGCCCGAACACCAAGGGCCGGCCGATGGTGAACCTCCTTCCACTCGCGGACGGGGAAACGATCTCCACCGTGCTTCCGCTGCCGGAAGACGAGACCGAATGGGATAAGCTGCACATCATGTTCGCAACCGCGCACGGCACGGTGCGGCGCAACAGCATGGCGGCGTTCACCAATATTCCGACCGCCGGCAAGATCGCAATGCGCTTCGGAACTGGCCCCGCCGAGGAAGCCGAAAGTAGCGACGATAGCGACGAGCAAGGCGATCCTACCGACCGCCTGATCGGCGTCGAGCTGCTGACCGAGGGCGACGACGTCCTCCTCGCCACTCGCAACGGCAAGGCGGTCCGCTTCATGGCCACGGACGTGCGCGAGTTCCGGTCTCGGACTTCGACCGGCGTCCGTGGAGTCCGGCTGCAGCCAAACGACCAGGTCATCTCCATGTCGATCCTTCACCGGGTCGGCACGAGCCAGGAGGAGCGCGAGGCCTATCTCCGCTTCGCCCCGTGGAAGGGCGAAAAGGAAGGCGAATGCTCGCTTGGCCAGGAGCGCATGGTTGAACTGACCGAGAAGGAACAGTTCATTCTGACCATCACCGAGAACGGCTACGGCAAGCGCTCGTCCGCCTATGAATATCGCCGCACCAACCGCGGCGGCCAAGGCATCACCAACATCGACACCTCGGCCCGCAACGGCTGCGTCGTCGCCAGCTTCCCGGCAAGCCAAGGCGAGGCGCTGATGCTCGTCACCGACCAGGGCAAGATGATCCGGACTACCGTCGGCGACATCCGCATCGCGGGTCGCAACACCATGGGCGTCACCATCTTCCGAGTCGCGGAAGGCGAACATGTCGTCAGCGTCGCCAAGATCGACGAGAGCGACGAGGAAGAGATCGAGATCGAGGGCGGCGACGAGATGTCGCCGGTCGACGATGCGGTCATCGGCGAAAGCGAACTTGAGAAGCCCGCCGATCCGGAGCAAGAATAAGCTCGGTCCGGCGCGGCCTTAACTGCGACGAACAGTGGAAACCGGGCATGGCCGGGTAGCGTTCTCCTGAGCACTTGTTCGAGGAGTTATCATCCATGCCCCTTCCCCATAATGCGCTGGTCCTGGTCGCCGATGGCCGCAAGATGCTCTTCTTCCGCAACCGCGGAGACGGCAACCAGATCGACCTTCGGACGGAGGCTCACGAAGCGCGAGAAGAACGCAAGGACCGGGACATCAAGACCGATGCTCCCGGAACGACAAAGCAGAGCGGCGGCTACGGCCGATCCACTTATGAAGAGACCGATTTCCACCAGCAGGAAGAGGATCGCTTCATCAAGGAAGCTGCCGAGGAGCTGAAGGCTCGCGTGCTGCGCGGAGACTTCGAGGCGCTGGCGATCGTCGCCCCGCCCAAAGCGCTTGGAGTGCTCAAGAAGTGCCTCCACAAGGAAGTCGAGAAGCGGATCGTGTGCATCATCGACAAGGAGATGACTTCGCGCCCCATCCCGGAGATTGAGGCTCTGCTCGACGGCCAGACGGCTCCAGAGGAGCTACCGACGGTTTAGTGTATGGTGTGTTTTGCTATACTATAGCAGATGATACTAAGAGCGCGGCCTGCCGCAATCTCTAGCCCGTTGAACCGATGACGTTATTCCGCTTGGCACGCTTCTTGATTGAACTCTCCCGCAGCATCGTCGCTGCGAAAAAAGGGAGAATAAATCATGTTGACCTCCGCTGTTGTCGCGATCGCCTTGGGAATTGCTCCAGTCTATCTCGACGGTACCGTAGCCTCCTCGAAGGACGGTTATTCCAGCCAAGTCGGCAGATTCAACGAGAGCGTGGACAGCCGCGGTACGAGGCATGTCACCGGCCACGACGCACGCGGCCTCCCCTATCAACTCGTGATGTCGCCGGACGGCTTTGTCGAAGCCTCGACTGCCGAAACCGTCGTCACCTTCCAGGTGCGAACCCTCAGCTAGCTCCGGCGCGCTCCTGCTGACAATGCCCGCCCGGTCGTCGGGCGGGCACATGTTCAAGCATAGAGGTGCTCAACCTCAACGTCCGGCGCGGCCGAGGCTAAAAGCAGGCTTCGATGACAATGCTGCGGCTCGCGCTCGAAGCACAGCAAGGCGCTTGGCTTCTCCTCCGCCAGCGCGAGCATCTGGGCGCCCTGCGCGATAGCTTCGGGAAGTTCCAGCTGGCCCGCGTAGATCCGCTTCAAATCCTCGTGTCGTCCAGCCCGTGCCGCGGCGCGTCCGTCCGCCGGCGTGCCAAGTGCCTTCAGGTGCACATAGTCAATCCCCGCTTCGGCGAGAGCGCCCCTCAGGGGCGTTTTCGAGAAGCCCGGCCGTCGTGAGAGCGGAAGGGCTCGGACGTCGATCACCCGCTCTACACCCGCATTGCGCAGAGCATCGACGAACTCACCGACGGTCGCCCCCTCATATCCGATCGTGAAGATGCGCATCGCTCTATTGCCCGCCTGGCGCTTGCCAAACGCGAACATAGTCGACCTCGAACCGCTGCGGCAGCGCGGCGTCGTCCATGCCCTTGGCCGCCGCCCAGTCCCCGCCCATCGCCAGGTTGAGGATGAGGTAGAACGGCGTGTCGAACGGCCATGCGCCGCGCCCGCCCGGCTGATCGTTCCGAACCCGCATGTAGGCGTGATCGTCCACACCGATGGTGATTGCCTGCGGCGTCCAGCTCAGCTGATAGCGGTGGAACGCCTCGCAGCTGGTCGGGACCGGATATTCGGCACCGCGCCCTGTGTGGATCGCATGGTTGAACAGCTTGGTGTGCAGCGTCGCATGGGCGACATGCGGCTGCGATCCGACATGCTCCATGATGTCGATCTCGCCGCCCTCGGGCCAGGGATAATTGCCCTCAGGCATCATCCAGATCGCCGGCCAGGTGCCTCCCGCACAGGGCAGCTTCGCCCGGACCTCGACGAAGCCGTAAAGGAAGCTCGCCTCCCCTTTGGTGACAATCTTCGCTGAACTATACTGCTGACCGCCCCAATCGGGATACGAGCGCAGCGCCTGCGGGTCCTTGCGCGCTTCGATGATCAGTTCGCCGTTCTCGATCCGCAGGTTCTCGGGCCGGTCCGCGGCATAATATTGAAGCTCGCCGTTGAACCAACCCTGCTTGTTTCGCGAAGTATCGAAGGTCCACCTGGAGCGATCCAGGACCTTGCCATTGAACTCATCGGACCAGGCAAGCTTCGTTGGATGCGCCGGCATGGGCTCGTCGACCGCGTAATTGTTGGCCGACAGTGTCACCGCTTGCGCCGCTGCGAGGATCAATGCGGAGAACATAGCATCTGGATAGCGCGGCGGCGTGGGACTAACAGCCCCTTATGTCCTTCGACATCCAAATCATCGGCGGCGGTCTCGCCGGGAGCGAGGCCGCGTGGCAGCTCGCCGAAGCAGGCCTCAGGGTGCGGCTCAGCGAGATGCGCGGCGGCAGCGATTCAACGCCGGCGCACGAGACGGATCGCCTCGCGGAAATGGTCTGCTCCAACAGCTTCCGAAGCGATGACGCCGATCACAACGCTGTCGGCCTGCTCCACCAGGAGATGCGCGCGCTCGGCTCCCTCGTGATGCGCGCGGCTGACAAGCACCGTGTCCCGGCCGGATCGGCGCTGGCCGTCGATCGAGAGGGATTCGCGGTCGAAGTGACAGCAACGATCGCAGGGCATCCGAACGTTGAGCTAGTTCGCGAGCGGGTCGATCACCTGCCCAATCATCCGACCATCATTGCGACCGGTCCTCTGACGGGTTCCAGTCTCGCCGACGCAATCGCGGCCGAGACCGGGCATGGCGCCCTCGCTTTCTTCGACGCAATCGCTCCAATCGTTCATCGCGACAGCATCGACATGGACGTCTCCTGGATGGCGGCGCGCTGGGACAAGGGCGGCAAGGACTACATCAACTGCCCTCTCGACAAGGATCAGTACCAGGCGTTCGTCCAGGCACTTGTCGACGGCGAGAAAATGCCGTTCCACGACTGGGAGAAGGACACGCCCTACTTCGAAGGCTGCATGCCGATCGAGGTGATGGCCGAGCGCGGTCCGGAAACCCTCCGGCACGGTCCCATGAAGCCGATGGGCCTCGACAATCCGCGAACCGGAAGGTGGCCCTATGCAGTGGTTCAGCTACGCCAGGACAACAGCCTCGGCACCCTGTGGAACATGGTCGGCTTCCAGACCAAGCTGAAGCACGGCGAGCAGGTGCGAATCTTCCGCACTATCCCGGGGCTGGAGAACGCCGAGTTCGCGCGCCTCGGCGGAATCCATCGCAACAGTTTCATCAATTCCCCCAGATTGTTGGACCGTGAACTTCGCTTGCGGTCGAAGCCAAACATTCGCTTCGCTGGCCAGATCACCGGTTGCGAGGGTTATGTCGAAAGCGCGGCGGTGGGGATCCTTGCGGCGCGGTTCGCCGCCGCGGAGCTCAGCGGCGGCCTCGCACCTCCGCCTCCCCCTGAAACGGCACTAGGCGCGATCCTGGCTCATATCACCGGCGGTGCAGAGGCCGAGACGTTCCAGCCAATGAACGTGAATTTCGGACTGATGCCGCCGCCTCCCGGCCGCCTGCGGAAAGCTGATCGTAAAAAAGCCTACACGGACCGGGCGCGGGCTGCCCTCGCGGAATGGCTGGAGGAAATGAAGGTTAGCGAGCCCGCTTAAAAGGCGATCGTGCCCGAAATCGCCTCGGTCATCCGGATCACTCGATCCCGAACATCGTCGGCTGTTGCATCTGGAAGCCGGTCGGAAATCGTGTCCTTTGCCTCGAAATAGCTAGCGCTGACCCGCACCATCTCCATCGACCAGTCAGGAAAGCTTCGCTCATCGATGGCGCGCTCGTCGCGCACTTCGAACGCGCTGTGCCGCGGGTCGCGGCGCAGTTTTTGGACAAGCTCATCGATCGCGTTCGGAGCCCCTTCAATGATCTGCAGGAAGTGGGTTCCATTGAAGATCAGAAGACCGGTGATCCCATCCAATGCATTCACTTCCCGCGCCGTACGATGAATGGTTTCAAGGTCACTCGCTTCGAGATCGAGGCGGGCGAGGCTGGTATAGGTCAGCGATTTCAACGACATCACAGTGTCCTAGGACATAAACAACCGTAGGCAAGACCTAGAGTCGGTAATCGTACTGATCGACGACTGTCCGGTCCCATTCAGCGACGAGGGCCGCCAGCTCCGGATCGAAATACCGGTCAGGCTCCTCATGGTCCGAGACATTAAGCGGAGGTGCTTGGGCCAGGAAGTGATCGATCTTTGGGTTGGGAAGCTCGCCAAGTCTTGCGAGCTCCTCCCGAAGGCCTGCGCGCAGGTCCTCCATCTTCACAACGGCCGGAGAATTCGCTCCCGCATACAGTCGTTCGTAGAGAAAGCTGTAAAAGCCGATGCCTCTCTCACGCAGCTCGGCGATGTCGGCCTTGATCAGATTCAGGCCGTGATTGGTGAAGCTGTCAGGAAGTCCCTGCTCGAGAACCGCGAGACGCTTCTCGTCGCGTGACAGGCCAAGCAGGTTGGTTATCGTCTCTCGGAAATCGAGCTGGCCCTCATCCGAGCATAGCCGAAAGAGAATGTTCGGTTGCGGCCGGCTTCGCTGAAAATGATACCAGGAAACATAATAGGCCCAAGGACTTCGAACCGTCCCGACAACGGGCAAATCCCGGAAGATTTCGGGCAACTCCCGGTACGGAAGGTGATATCCGACCTGCCGCGATCCGGGCACGCAGCGCAGCAGCAGCGCATTGACGAAGGTGCCACCGCTTTTATGGAGATGCAGGAAGACCAGCCGATCGGTTACGATCATGCGGCGCGGCTAGCATCGCATTGGGCCGAAATCCACGGCAGCAGGTGAAAAGCAGAACCAGATGTATTTCGACGGTGCATATCGCTTCATCGGGAAGGTGGATCCGGAACCGCTGGTGCGCGCCATGGAGGCGCTCGGGGAGCAACCCTGGCTCGAATATATGAAGCGGCAGGATACCTATCAGGTCCATCGCCACACCTACACGATTCCCCTGATCTTCGATGAGGACGCGCGGCATACCGACCCGACGACCTGGCCGCGCTGGGCCGAGCTGCAACCTGTCCTTCAGCCAGTGCTGGACAAAATCAGGGAAGCCAATCCGCCGGCGGAGGGCGGTGAGGAAGGCTATTTCATTCGGATCATCCTGACCCGCCTCAGTCCGCATGGCTGGATCGGGGGTCACCGCGACCGCGGCGAAACCTTCATGAAATCTCACCGCAATCATTTGGCGATCATCACCAACGAGGGAGTGGAGTTCGAGATCGCCGAGCAGGTCAAGCACCTGGCCGCCGGTGAGATTTGGGAGATCAACAACCGGGAGCTTCACGCCGTTCGCAACACCAGCGACGACTCTCGGATACACCTGATCCTGGATTATGTGGTTCCGGGCGAGCGGGTCGATGACCCGGAGGGCGTCCTTACCGCCTGAAGGCGGTCACCCGCTATTGTCATCCACCGGCGCAGGTTCGAGCTCGGGTTGCGGAGCGGGGGCTCGGCAGCTGCATGAGTTTTTGCGATGCTTTGCGCGCGGGGGTGCAGTCGTCGCGAATTCGGCTTCGGTCAGATATCCCTTGCGCCCGCCCGCCGCGTTGAACTTGTCGATCGCCTTTGCGGCATATTCCTGGAACGACAGCGCGCCGTTGTGATCGAGGTCGAGCTTGTCGAAATTCTTCTTCCGCGCCGCGAGATACTCGTCGGGCACGATCTTGCCGTCCTTGTTCTTGTCATAGCGCGAGAAGCGCTTTTGCTCGCGGGTCTTTTCGGTGGCTTCCGGTGCCTGGAGCGAGTCGTCCGATCCGAAGAGCGAAAAGCCGCCAGAGCGAGCCTCGGGTGCGTTCGGCACGCTCGCGGCATGCTCCGCTCGGGACTGCCAGAGGAGGAAGGCGCCGGTCATCAGCAGAAAGCACACGGCGACGCCGGCAAAGAAACGCAGCACAGGGAATCTCCGACACTAGGAGATTCGGCACGCCGCACTCCTCCGGAGTGGAGAAGATTCTGTCAACTGCGGGGAAGGGTGCCGAGCAGCCGATGCCGGATAGCTGCCGATAGCCGGAATAGCCCGGACCCTTGCCGGACCAGGTCTGCCGCGGCCAGCGCTGCCAGAATCGTCAGTGGCCGAAGCGTACCCGGCAGCCGGCCACGAAGGTCCTTGAGCGCACTCAGCGCTTCACGCTCAAGCAAGTCTCGCGATGGCGTGTCACTGCAATGCTCCGCTCCGTCGGCCAGTGACCAAAATGCCCCCACAGGCTCTGCCGGAATTGGATTCCCTCCCAACAGCCGGGCGCTGACTTCAAACAGGAGCCGCCCCCTCTCCTTCAGCCCGTCAACTTGATCCTGGCCCCAGGGAAACGGCTCCAGCAGCGGACGCCAGGCGTCTTCAAGGTTCGAGAGCTCCTGCCCGGTGATGCCCCGCGGCAAGAGCTCATTCCCGACAGCCCGCAACCGAGGCTCCGCGGGCGGCGGCTCCCGTGCATCCAGATCTTCCAGCCGTTCGCGCCACCAGGCAAGGCGGATCGCTCCCAAGCGCGCATCGCTGCTGGTCGAGATGACGTCAGCGAAGGCGAGATCGAGGTCCCACAAGGCCGAAAAAGCTGGCCTCAGCTCCCTTGGCAGCTGCTCGAGCGCGACCTTGCGGTCGTGATCGAGCGTTCGCTCAGCGATACGTGACCTGCTTTACCGCCTCGACCACATCCGACGCCTTGATCAGCGCCAGCTTCTCGAGGTTGGCGGCGTACGGAAGCGGCACGTCCTTGTCGTTGACCCGAAGCACTGGTGCGTCGAGATCGTCGAAGCCTTCGGTCATCGCGATGGAGATGATCTCCGAGGCGATCGAGCAGACGGGCCAGCCTTCCTCGACCACGACCATCCGGTTGGTCTTCTTGAGGCTGGCGAGCACCGTCGCCTTGTCGAGCGGGCGGAGCGTCCGGAGGTCGATGACCTCGGCATTGATGCCCTGCCCCATCAGTTCCTGCGCGGCTTCGAGCGCGACGCCGACGCCAATCGAGTAGCTGACGATCGTCACATCGCTGCCGGGCCTGACCACACGGGCCTTACCGATCGGGAGCACGTAATCGTCGAGCTGCGGAACGTCGAAATGCTGCCCGTAGAGCAGCTCGTTCTCGAGGAAGACGACCGGATCGTCGGTCCGGATCGCGGCCTTCAGCAAGCCTTTTGCATCCGCCGCGCTGTAGGGGCAAATCACGATCAGGCCCGGAACATGCGCATACCAGCTGCCGTAATTCTGGCTGTGCTGGGCGGCGACGCGGGCCGCCGCGCCGTTAGGGCCGCGGAACACGATCGGGCAGCGCATCTGGCCGCCCGACATGTAATTGGTCTTCGCGGCCGAATTGATGATGTGATCGATCGCCTGCATGGCAAAGTTGAATGTCATGAACTCGACGATCGGGCGAAGGCCGCCCATCGCCGCGCCCGTCCCGACACCCGCGAAGCCGTATTCGGTGATCGGCGTATCGACGACGCGCTTTGCGCCGAACTCCTGGAGCAGGTTCTGAGTGACCTTATAGGCGCCCTGATATTCGGCGACCTCCTCGCCCATCACGAATACGCGCTCGTCCTTGCGCATCTCCTCCGCCATGGCGTCGCGAAGTGCTTCGCGGACGGTCATGGTGACCAGCGGCGTGCCCTCGGGCACTTCGGGGTCGTCATGGGTCTTGGCGACGTCGGCGACGAGGTCGCGCGCAGCGGTTTCGAATACGTGCGGGGTCGGAGTGGCCTCGTCCTGCTGTGAAGCCGGCTCCGGAATAGACGGTTGCTCGGTCGAAGCGGGCTTGGGCGCTTCGGCAGGAACCGCAGCCGCCGCGGCAGAGGTATCCTCACCGTCGCCGGCGAGCAACGCGATCGGCTGCCCGACCTTCACACCGTCGGTTCCCTCCGGAACGAGGATCTTGGCGATCTTGCCTTCATCGACGGCTTCGAACTCCATCGTCGCCTTATCGGTCTCGATCTCAGCCAGGATGTCGCCCGATTTGACGTCATCCCCCTCCTTGACCAACCATTTGGCGAGCGTCCCCTCCTCCATGGTCGGGGAGAGCGCGGGCATCTTGAGCTCGGTCGCCATCAGTAGCTCCCCACAAGGACGTCGGTGTACAATTCGGATGGAGCCGGCTCGGGCGCATCTTCAGCGAACTTGGCAGCACCGACGACGATATCCTTGATTTCCTTGTCGATTGCCTTGAGCTCCTCCTCCTTGACGCCCATTGCCTCAAGGTCGCGTTCGGCGTGAGAGATCGGATCGCGGTGCTCGCGAACGTCCTGGACCTCTTCGCGCGTGCGGTACTTGGCAGGGTCGGACATAGAATGGCCGCGATAGCGGTAGGTCAGGAACTCGATGATGATCGGCCCCCTGCCGCTGCGGGTCCAGTCGAGCGCCACCTGCGCGGCCCCGCGGACCGCGAGCACATCCATGCCGTCGACCTGAAGGCCTGGAATGCGGTGGGCCTGGCCGCGCCGGAACAGCTCGGGCTCCGCTGAGGACCGCTTGATCGACGTACCCATGGCGTACTGGTTGTTCTCGATCGCGTAGATGACCGGCAGGTCCCACAGCTTGGCCATGTTGAAGGCCTCGTAGACCTGGCCCTGGTTGACCGCGCCGTCGCCCATGTAGGTGAGACAGACGCCGCCATCCTCGGCATATTTGTGCTTGAACGCGAGTCCCGTGCCGAGCGGCACCTGCGCCCCGACGATGCCGTGGCCACCGTAGAAGCCGTGGTCGACGCTGAACATGTGCATCGAGCCCCCCTTGCCCTTCGAGATGCCCGCCTCGCGGCCGGTCAGCTCGGCCATGATCACCTTGGGATCGATCCCGTAGGCGAGCATGTGCCCGTGATCGCGATAGCCGGTGATGACGCTATCCTTGCCGACAGTCATCGCCGACTGGAGGCCAACGCCAACCGCTTCCTGGCCGATGTAGAGGTGGCAGAAGCCGCCGATGAGGCCGAGTCCGTAAAGCTGCCCCGCGCGCTCCTCGAACCGGCGGATGAGAAGCATCTCGCGGTAGAGCTTGAGCATCTCGTCCTTGGTCGCCTTGTAGCGCTGCGGCTGCGGCGGTCGGGCAGTTTGTGCCGAACGGGTTTCTGGAACGGGTGAAGCAGCGGTTTTCTTCGCGGAACGCGCCACGGCGATCTCTCTCATGACTGAAGCGCGCCTGCCTATAAGAGGCGGTTCGGGAAGCGGCAACCGGTGGCTAGTTCGCCGGCTTCACGAACTTCAGCGCATATTGGTCGGTATGCCCCTGGATCGCCTTGTCGAAGATCGGCAGCGAGTGGTCGTCACCGGGCCGGCGCAGGAAATTCCCCTCTCCCGCGAGCTTGAACCCGACCGAGGTCACTTCCTTCACCACCACATCGCGATTGATGCGATGCATCTTCGCAATCTGAGAGTCGGTCAGGTCAGCCGCGCCCTGATGATCGAGAATGAAGAAGATCCCGCCGGGCTTAAGCGATCTGTAGACGGCACGGTCGAACGCGACCGTATCGACCTTGCCATATTCGGCGATCTTCAAGTCGTGATAGTTCTGGGTCACCCAGGCAAGATCGAGCGGCTTCGGAAATGAGACCGTACCGAACGGCTGCGAGTCCATCGAGACATTCTTCAGCTTGCCGTCCGCCAGCAGCTCGTTGTCGGCCTTTACGGCGCCCTTCCAGCCCGCGTTCTCGAGCCCGTAAACGTGCCCGGTCGGGCCCACGACGTCGCTCAGCATGCGCGTGAAATAGCCGCCGCCCGGGTAAAATTCGCCGACAGTCATGCCGGGACGGACGCCGGAGAAGGCCAGCGTCTCGGCCGGAAGCCGGATCGCGTCGGCCGCCTTTGAATCAGCGGGTCGCGCCGGATCCGCGACAGCCTGGGCGATTGCCCGATCCAGTCTGGACGGTGTCGCGGCCTGCACTGGCAGCGTCAGAACGGCAATCAGCAGCAATGGTCCGAAGCGTCGCATGTGAACCCCCTCTGTGTCGGCGGGGCCCGACTATCCGGCGAAGTGATGGGACGATACGGTGTTTCGACCGACAGCATCGCAGAACCTACGTACCGATCAGGTCAGAGCCGACTGCAACGTCACGAAATACCAAATCCAGACGACGTCGATCACGACGATAGAAGTGGCCTGGACCCAGCGCTTGCCGCTAACGACCGCCGCGATCGCCGCAGCAAGCGTGGGCCAGTTGGCCTTGTTTTCTGCGACCCAGTTTTCGGTAGTCGAGCCGTACATGAAGATCGTCCCCATGGTCAGGAAGACTTCCGCCACAAAAACGCCTGCGTACTTGCGACCTTCGTCGCGATGATAATCGCGAAGATCTACGGGACCTTCCGCGGGGACCGGTGGGCTTACCAGCCTCGCCAACAGATAGAGCAAGCAGGCGACGGCGAAGAAGGTCAGAACCGTCGGCATCCCCCAGCTCCCGGCGGTCCTGAGGTCCCACAGGCTGAGCCACCAGGCGACGATCGCAAGCAGGATGTTGAGCATCCAACCGGCGTTTAGCCATGAGTACCGCACTCTCTTGCCGGCACGCACGATGTCACCAACAGCGGCCAGAATCTGCGCCACGCCGAGAGCATAGACGAACGAGTAAAGAGTGATGACGAAGTCGAAGGCGCGCATTCATCCCCCCTGCGCCAGCCGATGATGCGTCGATTTAATTCAGTGGGACGATTACCTCGTCCGGACGGACCAGCCCCAGCTTCTTGCGCACCAGCTCGTCCGCCATGTCCGGGTCGGCCTTGTTCGGGTCGAGCAGCTGCGACTGGTGCTTGAGCTCCGCGCGCTGCTGTTCGATCTGGGCGAGCTCGGCCTGTCGCTGGTGAAGCTCACGATGGTAGCTGCCCCAGGCGAGGATGCCGTTGGGACCCGCAATCGCGTGCCCGGCGAAGGTACCGACCACGATTACCGCCAGGGCTGGAATCGCCACCCTGCGGATCAACGCGAAAATTCGGTCCGTACCCCCCACCATGACGTCAGAAGAATCACGAGTGACTCGAAAGCGCAAGTGAAAAGAATGCTTTGGTGGACGAAGCGGGGATAAAGTTGTGGATGCGTCGTTATTTCGGGCGATACGCCCTGATTGCGCCTCGCCCGGCGAAGCGCGCTGTCTCGCCCAACTCCTCCTCGATGCGCAGCAGCTGGTTGTACTTCGCAATACGGTCGGAACGGGACAGGCTGCCCGTCTTGATCTGCCCGCAGCCAAGGGCGACGGCAAGATCGGCGATAGTCGAATCCTCGGTCTCGCCCGAACGATGCGACATCACCGTCGTATATGCTGACGATTGCGCCAGCTTCACGGTGTCGATCGTCTCGGTCAGGCTGCCGATCTGGTTGACCTTGATGAGGATGGAATTGGCGATGCCGTCGTCGATCCCCTTCTGAAGCCGATTCACGTTGGTGACGAACAAATCGTCGCCGACCAGCTGGATCTGGCTACCGAGCTTGTCGGTCAGGGCCTTCCAGCCTTCCCAGTCGTCCTCCGCCATGCCGTCCTCGATCGACGCAATCGGATAGTTCGCGGCTAGGTCGGCCAGGAAATCGGCGTTCTCGGCCGAAGACAAGGTCTTGCCCTCTCCGGTCATGCGATAGGCGCCCTCCTTGAAATACTCGCTCGCCGCGCAGTCCAGCGCCAGGAGCACGTCGTCGCCCAGCTTGTAGCCGGCCGCACTCACGGCTTTCTCAATGTAATCAAGCGCCTCTCGGGAGGAGTTGATCGCCGGAGCGAAGCCGCCTTCGTCGCCGACGGCGGTCGAAAGACCGGCCTGGTGGAGGCCCGCCTTCAGCGCATGGAAGATTTCCGCCCCGCAGCGCAGGGCCTCGGCAAAGTCAGGCGCGCCGGCGGGGACGATCATGAACTCCTGGAAGTCGATGCTGTTGTCGGCATGCGCGCCGCCGTTGAGGATATTCATCATCGGCACCGGCAGCAGCTTGGCGTCGACGCCTCCGACGTAGCGGTACAGAGGCAGTCCGACTGTCTCGGCAGCAGCCTTGGCGGCAGCGAGGCTGACGCCGAGGATGGCGTTTGCTCCGAGCCTTCCCTTGTTCTCGGTCCCGTCGAGCGCAATCATCGCCTGGTCGAGAAGAACCTGGTCCTCGGCTTCCAGGCCCACGACCTCCTCGGCAATCTCGCCGTTCACGGCTTCGACCGCCTTGGTGACGCCCTTCCCGCCCCAGCGGCTCTTGTCGCCATCTCGGAGCTCGACCGCTTCGTGAGCGCCAGTCGACGCGCCCGACGGAACCGCCGCCCGGCCCATGCTCCCGTCCTCCAGCGTAACGTCGACTTCGACGGTCGGATTGCCGCGGCTGTCGAGGATCTGGCGGGCGTGAACGTCGACGATCGCGGTCATGGCTTTCCTTCTTGCGGGGGCGTAACAATATGTGAGTAAGCGAAGCCTAATAGGCCGAGCGTCCGGACGTGCAACTTTCGGCTCGGGAAGTCGGAACGAAGGGCCGCGCCTCCGGGTTCAAGGCGGCAAAGGAGGACTGGCCAGATGGGTGACGATCGCACGGCTGCTTTGCCCGACGGAACGGACACGGTGATCGAGGGTGCCGCAAGGACCGACGACGGTGATACCGCAACGATGGAGGACATAAGCTTGGTCACGGACAGGGACATTGCCACGAGCGGCTCGTCGCAGGGCCTTGCGGAGCGCTTCCGCAGCGGCCGCGACCAGCTCTCCAGTCAGGCAGGCGAGCGGGCGCGCGGCCTGGTGACGCAGGGCCTCGAACGCACCGCGGAGGCCCTCGCCAATGTATCGAAGATGGTGGGCGACACGGCCTCGGGCATCGAGGAACGCCTCGGACCGGAATATGGCGACTATGCGCGACGCGCGGCCGGATCGATCGAAAACGTCGCAAACAAGATCGCGTCGAAGGATCCGGACGAGCTGATCGACGATACCCGCAACTTCGTCCGCGAAAGCCCGGGCATCGCGCTCGCCGGCGCCGCGGTCGTCGGTTTCGTCGTCGCCCGGCTGCTCAAGACCGGCCTCGCGGCCAGCAATGAGAACGACGAGGATTGATGCTGAAGCCGGCCGATCCTGGACCGTCGGGGCCTGAACGCCCGATCGGTGAGCTCGTCCATGAGCTCATCGAGCAGAGTAAGTCCTATGCCCAGGCGGAGATCGGCCTCGTCAAGGCGATCGCGGCCGCCAAGGGCAAGGCATTGGCAATCCCGGTCGCCCTGTTCGGCGCGGCGTTCATCTGTGCACTTGCGGCGGTTACTGCTCTCGCGGTCGGAGTCGTGATCGCGCTCGAGACGTTTATCGGCCCCCTCGCCGGCGGTTTCGTCGGGATGCTGATCTTCGCTGCCATCGCCGGTCTGCTCGGCTGGTACGGTTATAATCGGCTGAGGCGGGATTTCTGATGGTCGACACCCCCGAGATCGCCGCTGCACGAGCGGAGGTGGACCGCAGCCGCGCGCGTGTCATGGCCACCGCGCATGAGCTTCAGGAACGGCTCAGTCCCAAGGTGCTCGCCAAAGGCGCGTGGGAAGGTGCCAAGGACAAGGGCGCCGACCTCGCCGAAGATGCAGTGGATGCAGTGAAGGCTCGACCTCTCGCGGCCGGCGGCATCGTGGCCGCGTTGACCATGTTCCTGGCTCGCGAACCGCTGATGGACCTGGCCGGACGGATCGCCGGAGGCGTCAACGACAAGCGCAAATCGCGCAGGAACCGCAAAGCTAAACCCAAGAGTGAAAGTACGGAGACCGCGTAATGCCAGAGCAGGACAATATCGCCGACCAGGGATCGAGCTCGCCGCGCCAGCGGGCGATCGAGGCTTACGAGGGTGCCCGTGACCGGACAGTCGACACCTTGGGCGAGGCTCCGCTCCTCGCGTTGGCCGGCGGGATCGCCGCGGGAGCGCTGATCGCCGCGCTACTTCCCCGAACGGAAACGGAGGCCCGTCTCGTCCGTCCGACGGCTCGGCGGGTGAAGGACACTGCCCGAGCCGCCATCGATGCCGCCCGGACGACCGGCAAGGACCGCTTCGCCGACATGGGCCTCACCCGCGAGAAAGGCGAGCAGACGCTCAACGGCTTCCTCGACGGCCTGAAGGACACCGCTCGCGCGTCCGCGGACGCCGCGATGGACGCGGTTCGCAACAAAAGCTGACGAAAGCCGGCTGATCGGATAGCGGAGGGGGCATGAGCAAGCTTCACCTGGTGTTCGGCGGGCGGGTCAAGGATCCGCGCGGCCTCGATTTCGACCTCAAGACCATCGACCTCGTCGGCGTCTACGACAGCTTTGCCGCAGCCGAGGAGGCTTGGCGCGGAAAGGCGCAGGGGAGCGTCGACGATGCAGAGATGAAATATGTGGTGGTCCACCTCCACCGGCTCCTAGAGCCCGACATGGATGGGATTTCGCGGCCGAAGACGCCTGCGGCCTAGGCCAGTCAGGCTTTCCTGTACCGCCACAACAGCAGCGGTCGCTGTAGAAGCAGGCCCGCCGCGAAGCCGCCAACGTGCGCCGGGGTGGCGAGCAGGTAACCTTGCTGGTTGCCGAGCCAACCCATCATCACTTGCAGCACGACCCAGGCGACAAGCAGCCAGGCCACGTTGATCCAGCGGTTGAGCTTCAGGTTGTTGGTGAAGGCTCTGGCCCGTCCGTAGCTGAGGGCGAATGCGCCCACGATGGCGCTGATCGCGCCGCTGGCACCGATCATCGGCACCGAGGCATGCGGGTGGACCCACCACTGCAGAGCGGCGGCTGCGTAGGCGCCGATGACGTAGAGAATGATCAGCCCGATCGGCCCGATGATCCGCTCGACCTGACTTCCGCACCACACCAGCATGAGCAGGTTGAAGCCCAGATGGACCGGCCCCGAATGAACCAGCGTCGCGCTGAGCGGCGTCAGGAAGACCGGCAGCGCGTTCAACGAGACAGTCGGGACGGTCACGCGTAGCGGGACGAAGCCGAGCGCATAGGCCGCCCAATCAGACTGACCGGTCACAAAGGCGAACAGCCACGCCAGCAGCGTGACTGCGCTGATGATATTGGTTGCGGTGCGCGGGAAGCGCTGCACGCCTAGACGAACTCGATCTTGGCGATCTCGTAATAGCGGTCGCCCGACGGGGTCGAGACCTCGACCTCCTCGCCCTTCTGGCGTCCGATAAGCGCTCGGCCAAGTGGCGAGTTGTAGCTGATCCGGCCCACCCGGGCGTCCGCTTCGGTCTGGCCCACGAGCTGGTATTTCACCTTCTTTTCGTCCTCGTCGAGCAACGTTACCGTCGCGCCGAACACGACCTTGTCGCCCGACAGGGTGGTCGGATCGATCACCATCGCGCGGCTGAGACGGTCCTCGAGGTCGGCGATCGTCGCTTCGATCTGGCCCTGACGCTCCTTGGCGGCGTGATATTCGGCGTTTTCGCTCAGGTCGCCGTGGGCCCGCGCTTCCTCGATAGCCTCAACGACCGCAGGGCGTTCTTCCATCCGCAGCCGCCTCAGCTCGTCGGTCAGCTGACGGTGGCCCTCGGCCAGCATCGGCACCTTTTCGGCAGTCGCCATACTCAAAACCCTTTTTCAAAACCCTGCCCCGGCGGTGCCTCCTGGCCCGCGAACGAAGGCAAATTGTCAGTGGAAGCCTAGCTCTGGGAGGCGGAATAATAGGATTGGAGCGACGCGACTTCAAGCGCGCGGCCCCGAACAGCCTCGATCGCCCTTGCCGCCGCGAGGCTCGCGGGTGCTGTCGTGAAATACGGCACCTTCTTGGTGAGCGCGGTCGTCCGGATCGAATGGCTGTCCTTCAGCGACTGCCAACCCTCGGTGGTGTTGAACACGGCGGCGACTTGTCCATCCAGCAGGCGATCGACGATGTGCGGCCGGCCTTGAGCCACCTTGTTCACGACCTCGACCGGCAGGCCCTTCGCCTGCAGATGCGCCGCGGTGCCGCTGGTCGCGATGATCTTGAAGCCGAGCTCGATCATCTTCTCGACCGCAGGGACGATATTGTCCTTGTCGGCGTCCTTCACCGACACGAACGCGGTGCCGGATTGCGGCAAGGTCATCCCTGCGCCGATCAGCGCCTTGGCGAAGGCGATGTCGAAATCGCGCGCGATTCCCATGACTTCTCCGGTGCTCTTCATTTCCGGTCCAAGCACGGGATCGGTACCGGGGAAGCGGGCGAATGGGAAAACCGATTCCTTGACCGCGATATAATCGCGCACCCGTCCGATCTCGCCGAGGCTGGCCAGCGGTTCGCCGGCCATCACTCGGGCAGCCATCTTGGCGACCGGCTTGCCGACCGACTTGGCGACGAACGGGACCGTCCGGCTGGCGCGCGGATTGACCTCGATGAGGTAAACTTCGCCGTCCTTCACCGCGAACTGAACGTTCATCAGCCCTTTGACCTTGAGAGCGAGGGCTAGCTCCCGCGTCTGCCGCTCAATCTCGCCCACAATGTCCTCGGGCAGGCTGTAGGGTGGAATCGAGCAGGCACTGTCCCCCGAGTGCACCCCCGCCTCCTCGATATGCTGGAGCACGCCGCAAACGATGACGTCATGACCGTCCGAGATCGCGTCGACGTCGACCTCAATCGCGTCGCGCAGGTACCGGTCGATCAGCACCGGGCTCTTGCCTGAGACCTGAACTGCGGTCGCGATATAGTGATCGAGCTGCTGCGGCCCCTCGACCACCTCCATCCCGCGCCCGCCAAGCACGTATGAGGGCCTCAAAAGCACGGGATAGCCGATGCGCTCGGCGACCCGGATTGCCTCGTCGCGGCTGCGCGCGATGCCGTTGGACGGCTGCTTGAGGTTCAGCCGCTGGACCAGCAAGGCGAAGCGCTCGCGGTCTTCGGCGAGGTCGATGCTGTCCGGGGAGGTCCCGAGGATCGGCACGCCGGCCTCCTGCAGCTCCTCGGCGAGCTTGAGGGGGGTTTGGCCGCCAAGCTGGACGATCACGCCCAGCAATTCGCCCTTGTCCTGCTCGCGGCGAACGATCTCCAGCACATCCTCGGCGGTCAAAGGCTCGAAATAGAGCCGGTCGGACGTATCCGGGTCGGTCGAGACCGTCTCCGGATTGCAGTTGACCATGATGACTTCGAAGCCGGCGCCCGGCTGCCCGTTACGGTCGCGGCCGAGCGCGAAGGCGGCGTGGCAGCAGCAATAATCGAACTCGATCCCCTGCCCGATCCGGTTCGGGCCGCCGCCGAGGATCATCACCTTGCGCCGGTCGGAGACGTCGGCTTCATCCTCCGGCTCGCCGAACAGCGGGGCTTCGTAGGTCGAATAGAGATAGGGTGTAGCAGCGTCGAATTCCGCGGCGCAGCTGTCGATGCGCTTGAATACCGGACGAACGCCAAGCTTCAGCCGGTGGGCGCGCACTTCCTCCTCGGTGATGCCGCCGCTCATTGCCTTCATCGCCGAGTGCACGATGCCGGAGCCGCCAGCGGCTACCGCCTCGCTCATGCCGCGGTCGACCTCGGTCGAGCGAAGCGACAGCTGCGCCAGGCGAGAATCGGAAAAGCCCATCGCCTTCAGGCGCCGCATGCCCCTGGTGTCGCTTGGCAAACCGTTCAGCCGCACCTGCTCTTCGGCCTGAACTATCTCATGCAAACGCTTGAGAAACCATGGATCAAACCCGGCGATCTGGTTGATGCGCTCGACCGTGAAACCCTGCCGCAGGGCTTCCGCCGCCACCAGCAGGCGGTCCGGCGTGGACCGAGCCAGCGCGCTCTCGATTTCCGCCGGGTCGGCGTTCTCAAAGCGCCGCACCCGGTCAAGTCCGCACAAGCCCGTCTCCAGCCCGCGAAGCGCCTTCTGAAGGCTCTCGGGGAAGTTGCGGCCGATCGCCATCACCTCGCCCACCGACTTCATCGAGGTAGACAGCAGAGGCTCGGCGCCCTTGAATTTCTCGAACGCGAAGCGCGGGATCTTGGTCACGACATAGTCGATGGTCGGCTCAAAGCTCGCCGGCGTCGCACCGCCCGTGATGTCGTTGGCAATCTCGTCGAGCGTGTAGCCCACCGCCAGCCGAGCAGCGACCTTGGCGATCGGAAAGCCGGTCGCCTTCGACGCCAGCGCCGACGATCGCGACACGCGCGGGTTCATCTCGATCACCACCATCCGGCCAGTCTTCGGATCGACCGCGAACTGGACGTTCGAACCGCCTGTTTCGACACCGATTTCCCGCAGCACGGCGATGCTCGCCGAGCGCATACGCTGATATTCCTTGTCGGTCAGCGTCAGCGCCGGCGCGACGGTGATCGAGTCCCCCGTATGCACCCCCATCGGGTCGACATTCTCGATCGAGCAGATGATGATGGCGTTGTCGGCGCGGTCGCGCACGACCTCCATCTCAAATTCCTTCCAGCCGACCAGGCTCTCGTCGATCAGCACTTCGGTTGTCGGCGAAGCCTCCAGCCCGGTGCGCACGAAATGCTCATATTCGTCGCGGTTGTAGGCGATTCCGCCGCCCGTGCCGCCAAGGGTGAAGCTCGGCCGAATGACGGCGGGAAGCCCGACATTCTCGAGCGCCGCCGCGGCCTCCTCCATCGTGTGGACGATCGCCGAGCGAGGGCTTTCGAGCCCGATCCGGTCCATCGCGTCGCGGAATTTCTCGCGGTCCTCGGCCTTTTCGATCGCCTCGGCGTTGGCGCCGATCAGCTGAACGCCAAGCCGGTCGAGCGTGCCGTCCTTGAATAGCGCCAGCGCCGTGTTCAGCGCCGTCTGCCCGCCCATGGTCGGGAGAAGCGCGTCGGGTTTCTCCTTCTCGATGATCTTGGCGACGATCCCCGGCGTGATCGGCTCGATGTAGGTCGCGTCGGCGAGCTCCGGGTCGGTCATGATCGTCGCCGGGTTCGAATTGACGACGATCACCCGATAACCTTCGGATTTCAGCGCCTTGACCGCCTGACTTCCCGAATAATCGAACTCCGCCGCCTGGCCGATGACGATGGGCCCGGCGCCGATGATGAGGATCGAGGAGATGTCGGTGCGCTTAGGCATGGTGAGCTAGGATCAGCCTTCCGGGAACTTGATGTTGACGAACACGGCCTTGAGGCCGTTGCGCTTGGCCCAGCGGGCGACGCAAGCGCGCTCAGGCAGCGAGGGATCGCTCCGCAGGGCAATCAGCAGCCGCTTCTCGCTATCGTCCTGGATCAACTCGCCCAGCGCCAGCCCGCAGCCGAGCGCGACGTCATTGAGCTGCGCTTCGGTGTGCATCCGCGCCGGCGTCGCGCAGGCGGAGAGCAGCAAGACCGCTAACACGATGGCCGCGCCGCGTCTCAAGGGATCTCCATCCCTGGCAGCGGAATGACTCCGTGTCGCTGCGCATAATCAGCCATGCACGAGCTCACTTTGTTGTGGAATGGATCCCACACGGTCATGACGCCCGTGCGCGGGTCATAGTCGACCCATTTGGCGCCACAATACCGAAGAAGAGCTTGTCGCATTTGCTCTGCGCTTGGATGTGGCGGCGAATAGTCTCCCTCGGCACGAAGCGGTGGTTCGCTCGTCACACAGCCGGACACAGCGAGCATTGCAAGAGCCGGCAATCCTGCTCTCACCGCATCGCCCCCACGAACTTCTCGAACAGGTAGAAGCTGTCCTGCGGCCCAGGGCTGGCCTCGGGGTGGTATTGCACGCTGAACGCCGGCCGATCCGTCAGCTCGATCCCGCAATTGCTGCCATCGAACAGCGACACGTGGGTCTCGCGAACGTTCTCCGGCAGGCCCTCGCGCTCCACTGCAAACCCGTGGTTCATGCTGGTGATCTCGACCTGGCCGTCGCTGAGGCGCTTCACCGGGTGATTGGCGCCGCGGTGGCCCTGGAACATCTTTGACGTCATGCCGCCAACCGCCAGCGCCAGCATCTGGTGGCCGAGGCAGATGCCGAACAGCGGCTTTTTCGTCTCCAGCATCTGGCGGATCACCGGAACTGCGTATTCGCCGGTCGCCGCGGGGTCGCCGGGCCCGTTCGAGAGGAAGAAGCCGTCGGGTTCGTGCGCCATGATCTCGTCGAAGGTCGCGCTCGCCGGGACCACCGTCACCCGCGCCCCCGCCTCGACCAGCAGGCGGAAGATGTTGCGCTTGTTGCCATAGTCGACCGCGACGACGTGGGGTCGGTTCTCGTCCTGCGGTCCGAGGTCATAGCCCTGCCCCCAGCGCCACTTGCCGCCGGTCCAGCGCTCGACCTGCAGCCGGCTGACGTCCTTCGCCAGGTCCATGCCCTCGAGCCCCGGCCAATCCGCCGCCATTTTCTGCAGGGCATCCAGGTCGAACCGTCCGTCCGCCCTGTGAGCGATGGCGATGTTCGGCGGTCCCTCGGTCCTTACGAGCCTG
Source organism: Sphingomicrobium sp. (assembly GCA_036376635.1). Lineage (GTDB taxonomy): Bacteria > Pseudomonadota > Alphaproteobacteria > Sphingomonadales > Sphingomonadaceae > Sphingomicrobium. The sequence continues at coordinate 1,308 of DASUZY010000028.1, read as the reverse complement.
GTCAGCGCCCGAGTATCGACCCCGGCGATTCCGATCCGCCCCGTTTTGGCCATCCAATCGGCGAACCCGGAGTTGGCGCGGTAGTTGGACGGCTCGGTCACCACCTCGCGCACCAGGCAGCCGAGCGCATGCGCCTCGCCTGCCTCCACGTCCTCGTCATTGGCTCCGACGTTGCCAATGTGCGGGAAGGTGAAGGCGATGACCTGCTTCGCGTAAGAGGGATCGGTCATCACCTCCTGGTAGCCGGTCATTGCGGTGTTGAAGCACAGTTCTCCGACCGCCTCGCCTTCGGCGCCGAAGCCCTGCCCCCAGACGACGCGCCCGTCGGCAAACACCACGACTCCCGTCGCACCCTCCGGTTTGGGGGCGCGCGTGAGTTGTGCGTCGGCCATGGGCGAAAGAGCCTTCCGTCAGGGGTTTTCCAGCGATGTCGCTAAGGCATTGCCGCTATGCGCATTAACCCTCTGGGTCAACCGCTGGTCAGCCCGAAATTCCCCCGCTAGGGCTGGGAGTTTCCCGTGAACGACAAACAACGGCAAACCATGATCCGCGACGACATCAAGGCTGCGACCATCACCGCGATGAAAGGCGGCGACAAGGAGACCACGGCCACGCTCCGCCTCGTTTCCGCGGCGATCAAGAACCGCGATATCGAAGCGCGGACCGGCGGCGGGGCGGAAGACGACGACGCACTGGTCACCGGCGTGCTTCAGAAAATGGTCAAGCAGCGCCGGGAATCAGCCGACATCTACCGGAAGAACGGCCGCGAGGATCGGGCGAACGCCGAAGAGGCAGAGATCACGGTCATCGAGCGTTTCCTTCCCGCGCAAATGAGCGATGCGGAAGCGGACGCGAAGATCCGCGAGATCCTTGCCGAGACCGGCGCGACGTCGATGAAGGACATGGGCCGGGTGATGGCGCTGGTGAAGGAGCGCCTCGGCGCGTCGATCGAGCCGGCGCGAGCGTCGGGGCTGGTGAAAGCCGCGCTCAGCTGACGAAAAAAGGCCCCGCCGCGATGCGGCAGGGCCAAGCGAAATTCGTTGAAAGACCTTAGGCGGTCGCGGCTTTCCCGGCGGGGGCAGCCCCCGTCAGGCCCATCACGCCATCCATGACGAAATGGTACAGCTTGATGGCGATGACGGTCGTCAGCGAACCGGCAATGGCCATCTGAAGGTTGGCGGTGACAGCATTGAGCTGCCCACCGATGGTCGGGATGTGAGTCAGCGCGGTGCCAATGATCGGCAAGGCGATGAGCGTCACGGCGGACATTAGTACGCGGTCCTCAGGCATCGCGAGACCGGCGATCAG
>DASUZY010000027.1:0-14233 GCA_036376635.1 Sphingomicrobium sp. | reverse complement strand
GGTTTGTCGCCTTCCCGAGTTTGCAGATGCTCCTGTATTTGTGCACGTAATCGCTGGTGGTGATCAGCGACAGGTTCACTCGACTGAGAAAAAACCGGCTGCCCGCAAATCCAAAGACGACCGAGTCTTCGCTGAAGACGGGATTGGGCGACTCACCGCTATTCGCGCGGTTGGATATCATCACCGTGGTCCGATCTTCGTCGACCATGATTTGCAGGGGCGACGGCCAATCGGGATCGTTCGACGGACAGGATAGGTAGACCGGCTTGGCGACTGCCCCGGTTGACGAACACAAGACAATCGTAAGCGCGAAAAGCATGCGGCGCATGAGCGTCCCCCCTTAATCGCCGACGAGACGCCACACGGCGCGGGGTGAATAACGGATTGACGCCCTCAAGGGCAATCGCGGCTAGGCGAGCGACTTGCTTGCCTGCTCGTAGACGTCCTTCGAAAGGCCCGGCGTCGCCACGACCCGCTCAAGCGCCTGGCGCATCATCGCGGCGCGCTTCGGCTCGAACCTCCGCCAGCGGCCGAACGCCGGCACCATCCGCGCCGCGACCTGGGGGTTCAGCTTGTCGGCGGCGATGATCATGTCGGCAAGGAAGGTGTAGCCGCGCCCATCGGCGTTGTGGAAAGCCCAGTGATTGCCGCCGAACACGCCCGCGAGCGAGCGCAAACGGTTCGGGTTGCTCATCGTGAAATCGGGATGCTGGGCAAGCCTCAGCACCTGGTCGACGGTGTCCGGCCGCTGCGCCGCGGCCTGCAGCGCGAACCATTTGTCGAGCACCAGCGGATCGTCGTGGAAACGCTCGTAGAAAGCATCCAGCGCCTGTCCGCGCTGCGTCGTCTCGGTCGACACGAGCACGCCGAGCGCGCCCTGGCGGTCGGTCATGTTGTCGGCGCCGTCGAACTGCGCTTTGGCGAGCGATGCCGCCTGCGCCTCGTCCGCGGCGGTCAGCAATCCGAGCGCCACCACCCGCAGCCGGCGCGTGCCCTTGGCCCGCGGCGACAGGTCGTCCCCCGCTACACCGCCGGACTTGTGCGCCGCCAAAAGCTCGCTGGACAGCGCCGTCCCGATCGCCCGCCGTAGCGCCTCGCGTGAGGTATGGATCGCATCGGGATCGACCACGTCCATCCGCTCCGCGATCAGCGTCTCGCTCGGCAGCATCACCGCTTCGGCCTTGAACGCGACGTCGAGCGAGTTCGACTGGAGCGTCGCGGCGATGGCGCGGATCACCGGCTGAGCATCCACCGGCTCGCCGCGGGCGCCGGCGGTCAGCGCCTCCATCATCAATTCCTGGATCGCCTCGTAGCGAGCGAACGGGTCGGTGTCGGACTGAGCGAGCCGCTCGAGCTCATCGGGCCGTCGCTTGGCTGACAGGACTACGGGCGCCGAAAACTCGCGGTTGATCGACAGCAGCGGCGTCTCGGTGACATTCTCGAACGTCACACTCTGCCGCGGCTGGTCGAGGACGATCAGCTTCTCCGGGCAGATTTCCGCACCGCTCTGCTCGCCGATCAGCGCGGTGCGCAGCGGGATCGGCATCGGCTGCTTGTTGGGCTGACCCGGCGTCGGGTCCTCCTGCTGCTCGAGGTGCAGCGTCGCGGTGCTCGTCGCCGGATTGTGCTCCAGCCGAGCCCGAACCTTTGGCGTGCCCGCCTGGCTGTACCAGATCTTGAACGCCGACAGGTCGGCCCCGCTGCCGTCCTCCAGCGCCTTGACGAAGTCGTCGCAGGTCGCGGCCTCGCCGTCGTGGCGGTCGAAATAGAGGTCGGTGCCCTTCCGGAACTTCTCCGCACCCAGCACCGTGTGGAACATCCGGATGACCTCGGCGCCCTTGTTGTAGACCGTGGAGGTGTAGAAATTGCCGATCTCGATATAGCTGTCCGGCCGGACGGGATGGGCGAGCGGCCCCTGATCCTCTGGGAACTGCACCGCGCGGAGCACACGGACATCCTCGATCCGCTTGACCGGCGCGCTGCCGACATCCGCCGAAAAGCTCTGGTCGCGGAACACGGTGAAGCCCTCTTTCAGGCTCAGCTGGAACCAGTCACGGCAGGTGACCCGATCGCCCGACCAGTTGTGGAAATATTCGTGCGCGACGACGCGCGCGATATTGTCGAAGTCGCCGTCGGTCGCAGTCTCCTGGTCGGCCAGCACATAGGCCGAGTTGAAGATGTTGAGGCTCTTGTTCTCCATCGCCCCCATGTTGAAGTCGGAGACGGCAACGATGTTGAACAGGTCCAGGTCATATTCGCGGCCATAGACCTTCTCGTCCCACGCCATGGCGAGCTTGAGGCTGTCCATCGCGTGCTGGGTCTTGGGCAGGTCCGCCTCGCGCACCCAGATGGCGAGGTCCACCTTGCGGCCGCTCATCGTCGTGAAGCTGTCGCGATTGGCCTGGAGGTCGCCGGCGACCAAGGCGAAGAGGTAACAGGGCTTTGGGAATGGGTCCTCCCACTCGGCCCAGTGCCGGCCATTGGCGCCTTCGCCCGCCGCCACCCGATTGCCATTGGACAACAGGACCGGGAAGCAGCCGGCATCGCCCTCCATCCGGACGTGGTACTTGGACAGAACGTCGGGGCGGTCGGGGAAGAAGGTGATGCGCCGGAATCCTTCGGCCTCGCACTGGGTGCAAAGCATGCCGTTGGAGGCATAGAGGCCCATCAACTTGGTGTTCGCCTCGGGGTGAATCGCGACTTCGGTGTCGACCGTCGCGCGGTTGCCCTCGATATCGATGACCAAGGTCGGTCCATCCATGCGGAAGTTCGCCGGCTGACCGTCGACTCGGGCGGCGACCAGCTCCAGCTCGTCGCCATCGAGGCGGAGTGGGCGGCTGTGGTCGCCATTGCGCTCCACGCTGAGCGTCGCCCGCACTCGCGTCGTCTCCAGGCCGAGCTCGAAGTCCAGCCGGATCTCAGGCACCAGCCAGTCGGGCGGTCGATAATCCTCGCGGCGGATGGCCACGTGCGTCGGTGATTGGGGCGCTTCGGGAGCGGTCTGGGCGTCGGGGAGGGTGGTGGTGCGGACGTCTGCCATAGGCCCGGCGGACTAGGCTCGATTGGTTAACGCGGCAACCCGCGGCTCATGACAGCCGCGGCGAACAGGCGTAGGGGCGCGGTCACATCGCGCATCCCTGTCGCGGCCGGAGCGTTAAGCGCGAGAGAAACCAAGCAGGAGAAGGCTAGTGAGCGGCTTCGAGGACATTCGCGAACATATGGAAGTGATCGGCGCGGACGGCGTGCATCTCGGCACCGTCGACCACGTCCAGGGCGATCGAATCAAGCTGACCCGCAAGGACAGCGGCATCGGTCACGAACAGCATCATCATTACGTTCCGCGCGGGCTGGTTGCCGAGGTCGAGGGCGATCGCGTCCGGCTCAGCGCCAACGCCGACGTCGCCGCCGACCTGTTCGAGGAAGAAGAGAGCGGCAACCCGATCGGTTGATTTCGCCCGATTGAATATTGCCCACTCCCTCGATTAGGCTCGCTCGAGATCAATCGGGGGAGGGGCCCATGCGTAAATCATTGTTCCTGTTGGGCGGCGTTGCTGCGCTCGCTGCATGCAGTTCGTCCGATGACGATGCCGCGAACCAGGCCGCTGCCAAGGCCGCCGCAGCGGCGAAGAAGCCGAAGCCGGCCTATTGCTTCTTCAAGGACAGCGAGACCAAGGGCTGGGCGGCCGAGCGCGGTAAGGATGGCAACGTGATCGTCACCGGCAAGGCCTATCGCGAGGATTCGCGGTACAAGGCGGTCCTCAATCCGGCGACCATTGCAGGCACGAGCGCGGATATCGCGCCCACCATCATTCAGAACGACGGCTATGCCGCGCCCGAGAACTGGTGGGACATGAAAGCGACCATCCCGAACAGCGCTGCGATCACCAATGTGAACGTCCGCTGCGGCGCAAAAACCGTCGCCACCTTAACGCTCCCACCTAAAGCTTAGCAGGTCGGCGCAGGTCGGCCCCGCCTCGGCGACGCTGCCTCGGATCGGCATTTCGCCTCCTTGCAAAGGGTCGCACCGAAGCGCACCTAGCCGCCCATGCGAGGCAAGGAGCCTGTTGCGAGTCCTCCGCAAGCGCGGACCTGGACTCGACCCAACGATTATATCGAGGCCTTTGCACGCAAGCGTAGTTTCCGTCGTGCTCGCGCCGCTCGTGAAAGAACGGAGCCGGAGTCCCCGCGGGTGCTGCTGTCGACGGTTCCGTTCCTCTGCCTGATCGTGCTGCTCGCCATTCTCGGCATCGCGATCATCGTGGTCGCGATTCCGGGCAACCATCCGGTCGCGGCAAGCAGGCCGGCTCCGCCCAGGGAACAAGGCGTTGCGAACCGCGGCTGGTTCCAGGAGGCGCAAAAGGAAATGCACCGCTAGCAGCGTTGCGCTTGCCGCACTGCAGCATCGGCTGCATTGGTTGGAACATGGACACCGACTTCTACCGCATCCAGCGTCTGCCTCCGTACGTCTTCGCCGAGGTCAATGCGATGAAGGCGGCGGCGCGCGCAGCCGGTGAGGACATTGTCGATCTCGGCATGGGCAATCCCGACGGAGCGCCGCCCAGGCACGTCATCGACAAATTGTGCGAAGTTGCGGCGAAGCCCAACGCACACCGCTATTCGGCAAGTCGCGGCATCCCCGGCCTCCGGAAGGCCCAGGCGGCCTATTACCAGCGCCGCTTCGAGGTGACGCTCGATCCGGACACGGAAGTCATCGTTACCCTTGGATCGAAGGAGGGCCTCGCCAACCTTGCGCAGGCGATCACCGCGCCCGGTGACGTCGTGCTGGCCCCCAACCCGTCCTATCCGATCCACACGTTCGGTTTCATCATCGCCGGTGCTGCAATCCGCTCGATCCCCGCAGCGCCCGGAGAGGAGTTCTTCGAGCGCCTTACCAACGCGATGCGGTACACGGTGCCGCGACCCAAGGTGCTGGTGGTCGGCTATCCGTCGAACCCGACCGCCTACGTGGCAGATTTCGCTTTTTACGAGCGCCTCGTCTCCTTCGCGCGCGAGCATGAGCTGATCGTCATCTCGGATCTCGCCTACGCCGAGATCTATTTCGGCGACACTCCGACCCCGTCGATCCTCCAGGTGGAAGGGGCGAAGGACGTGGCGGTCGAGTTCACGTCGATGTCCAAGACCTATTCGATGGCCGGCTGGCGGATGGGCTTTGCGGTTGGCAACGCCCGTTTGATCGCCGCATTGGCGAGGGTGAAGTCCTATCTCGACTATGGCGCGTTCACCCCGGTGCAGGCCGCCGCCGTCGCTGCGCTCAATGGCCCGCAGGACATCGTCGAGCAGAATCGAGCGCTATATCGCAAGCGCCGCGATGTCCTGGTGGAAAGCTTCGCCCGTGCCGGCTGGCCGATCCCGGTTCCAAGCGCATCGATGTTCGCCTGGGCGCCAATCCCTGAGCGGTTCCACAATCTCGGTGCGATGGAATTCTCGAAGCGGCTGCTGACTGAAGCGCACGTCGCCGTCGCGCCCGGCGTCGGCTTCGGGGAGGAAGGCGAGGGCTTTGTCCGTATCGCCCTGGTCGAAAACGAGCAGCGCCTCCGCCAGGCGGCGCGAGGGGTCAAGAAGATGCTGGGGGCTTAATCTCCGTCTTTCCAACGACTTCCGATTGGGTCAAAGTCGGTCCCTCGACAATCGGGGGAGAGTCGAATGGCTACCTTGGCCCAGCAACCGCAACCGGTCGCGCCGACGACTGGCGACGAGCGTTTCTTTCTTCGTGCCGCAGTCCTGATGACGATCGTCGTCGTCGGCGGGTTCGCCAACAATTATCTGATGGGGCGATCCACGTTCGGCGCACCGATCCGAGTCCACATCCATGCCTTCTTCTTCATGGGTTGGGTTGCGATCTACCTCATGCAGAACATCTTCGTGGCCACGGGCCGGATTGACCTGCATCGGCGGCTCGGCTGGGTCGCTGCCTTCTGGATCGTGCCGATGATCGTCATGGGCTGTTACGTCACCGCCGAGATGGTCCGAGCGGGGCACGTCCCGTTCTTTTTCAGGCCGCTTCAGTTCCTCGTCTTCGACCCCGCAATCGTGCTGACCTTTGCCGCGCTGACCATTGCCGCTGTTGCCTTGCGGCGCCGCACGGAGTGGCACCGCCGGCTGCATTATTGCGGCATGTCGATGCTGATGGGCCCCGGCATCGCGCGCCTGCTGCCGTTGCCGCTCCTCATGCCATGGGCATGGGAGGTGACGTTTGCCGCATGCCTGATCTTCCCGTTCGCTGGCGTTTACGCCGACATTCGGCGCGGCGGCCACGCTCATCCCGCGTGGCGTTACGGGATCGGGGCCATGCTTGTGGGCTTCGCGCTCACCGAGGTACTCACCTACAGCCCCGTCGGGACCGCCCTCTATGACTCCGTCGTGAAGGGATCGCCGGCAGCGTCGATCGTCCCGCTAGGCTTCGGAATGCCCCCGGGCGCTGGACCGATCACGGGACGCTAAACGGATCAGAGCTACGTCTGCAATGACACGGATCCGGAGTTATCGCATCGATTTCGAATAATCGATCGCATCTTTACTTGACTAATCAATGCTGATCGGAAAGCTTGACCACGCGCGTATGTAGTAGTCGAGCGAGTGCAAGTAAAAGCGTTCCCAAGAGCGAAGGATGTTGTGTGGCTGGCTCCGGCCGCCGTGCTCCTTTTTTCCGTTACCCTCTGTTTGGCAATCGCCGGCCGGCCGTTCGTCTATCCTCTGGACGATAGTTACATCCATCTGGCCATCGGGCGCACCCTTGCGCAATCCGGTACCTGGGGAATCCAGCCGCAGGACGCTGCCGCTGCCTCGTCGTCACCACTTTGGACCCTGATCCTTGCGACCGTGTCCGCCGTCTGGCCGGTCGGCGCTCAGGGCGTGATGATCGAGGCACCACTCGCGCTGAATATTGTGTTTGCTTGTGCGCTAGCTGCACTGTGGAGTCGGACCCTCGCCGATCGCCCCCTGTGGAAGCGGGTTACGCTTCGATCAGCCGCTTTGCTGCTCCTCTGGCTAATCGTGCCGCTTACTCCGGTCGCTCTGCTTGGAATGGAGCATGTGCTTCATCTCCTGCTAGCCACCGCATTGCTGCTGAAGACCGCTCGATCACTCTCGGGTGAGGAGAATAGGTCCGATACGCTTCAAATCGGTGCTCTTGCGGCACTAGCCGTTGCATGCCGGTACGAAAGTCTCTTTCTCGTTGCACCACTGGGCCTTTCGGCGGTGCTTCGGCGTCGTTGGGCTACAGCGATCGCATTGGCGATCGGTGCGGCCGGATCGGTAATGGGCTTCGGTTGGTACTGGATCGAGCATGGAGGATGGCTGTTTCCCAACCCCCTCCTGGTCAAGAGCAACGTTACTCACGTCAGCGATGTCGGTTGGACTGCTCCGTTCCGGCACCTTCTTAGCAATCTGGCCACCGATCGAGAAACCAGCGTCGCCCTGCTTGGCTGCCTCGCCGCCGTCCTGTTGTTGCTTGTCCGGGGAGTAGCGTCAGGTCGCAAGTTTCGCGATTGCGAGATGATCTTCGCGACTTGCTCTGCGACGGCAGCCATCATTCAACTGCTTCTTGGGTCAGTGAATTGGCTATTTCGCTATGAGGCCTGGCTCATCGGGATCCTCGGGTTCGCCGCGCTCCAATTGTTCCCCGTCCGCTGGGACAAGGAGGCGCGGGCGGTTCTGAGCCTGGCCATGGGACTGCTGATCCTGCTGCCGCTGCCACGCGCGATCACGGACTTCAATTACACGGTGATGGCGATCGATGATCGGCGTCACGAGCATGTCACCGTCGCCGATTTCCTGCGCGCCAATTACACTGGCAAGACCGTCGTTCTCAACGACATCGGAATGCCTGCCTATTTCAGCGGCGTCCGAATCCTCGACATTTACGGCCTCGGGAGCAATCGTCCGGTGGAATACCGACGGGCAGCAATGGGCTACGGGCCGCGTCAAGTTCAGTCCTGGGCTTCCACGGAGGGGGCAAAGATCGCAATATTGCAGATTTGCTGGGGTGAAGTGGTTCAGCGTCTCCCGGCCAGCTGGCAGTTGGTTGAAGTTTGGGACATTCCCCGGAACACCGTCTTCCACGACCGCTCGATCGGGTTCTTCAGCCTGGATCCTCGGGAGACTTCGGTGCTCGCAGATCGGCTGGGGCGGTTTCCATTGAGGTCCGACGTGACGGTCCGTCATCCGTCCCAACAGGAATGGCTCGCCTATCTTCGATCGAGACAATCCGGCTGGTTGCCATCCGGGACACTTTGCCGTGGAGATCTCGGACCGGGTCCGATCCCCGAAAGGCGAAGGTCGTCAGAACCGAATTGACACTCCGCTGTACACTTCCACATCCGAAGTCTGACTGTTGAGGCCGAAGTTCACGCCGGCATCGAACTGCAGCTTTTTCGTCGGCTGATAGGCCGCCGCGACGTCCCAAGACGCCTGCTTGCCGGTGTCCGCGGGATCCCAGTCGCGCATCGCCCATATCTCGGTCGATACATTGACCTTCGAGCTTAGCTGAAGGCCGAGATTGACGACCTGTTGCGTCGCAAGATGACGCCCGGCGCCACTCTGGTTGGCCAGCAAGTCGAGCTCCGGATCGAGCGACACCGTGAACGGGCTCTTGCCCACCGGGATTGCAATGGGGACCAGCAGGCCGCCTTCGACCTTGCCGTTGCCGAGCTGGTGATTGGCAGTCGGGAGTTTCACGAACGGATCGAGTGCGATCTGCACGGGGGCGTTGTCGGGGGTCAGCGCATATTTCACCCGGAGCAACAGGTCGCCGAAGCTAGAGTGCCGTTCGCTAAAGCCGCCGCCGTGGACGTGCAGCGTCTCCAGCGGAGTCAGCCAGAGCTCGATGTCGGCATTGCCGCTCACGCCATATTTGATCGCCGTATTGCCCCAGGCGACGGTATCGGTCGTTAGGCCGCCCGAGCGATCGCTGGTCCAGTCGACAAGCCCGGTTTCTATCTGCCACTTGCCTAGAGGTACCGTGCACGGCCCCGTCGATTTGCTCGGGCGATCCGTGCAGATCGGCTGATCGTCGGCCGCCGCGGCACTGCTGCCGATGGCGAGCAGCATGATTCCGGCAAGGATGGTGTGGCCCCGCATAGCTGTTGCATGCCGCGCGTTTCGATCCGGGTCGAGTGCAACGCGCCTAAGTTCATCTCGCCGCTGTGTCGCGGCAATGTGTTTCACATGGTTTGTTTATTCGGCGCGCGGCAGGCGAGTCAGCAGAGCATCGAAAACTGCCGGATGGATCTTCGCCAGGAACTGCATTCCTGTTGTCGTCCCTTCGGCCCAGCTCACGCGGGAGCCCAGCGGTTCGAGTTGAGGCAGCCGCGCGATCACCGGATCTCCGACTTCGGCGGGTTCGAGCATCCGCACGCGGCAGCCGCCGGTCGAAAGATCCTGAAGCGCGACTTCGAAATTGAAGCCGCCGACGCGGCGGACGATAACACTCGAATCCAGTGTAACCCTCTCGCTCTGGCGGCGTTCAGTTCCTTCCGGACAAGTGGAGGGTTCCTTGGGCTCGGGCTCAACGGCGATCATCGATGCTCCGCTCAAATAGGCCTGCACCTTCGCCGGGATCGGCCGTTCGCTAGCTGCTCGCGCCCGCCCGCGAATTCGCATCAGGCGGCGGTCGGCTCCATTCACAGACATTGCTTCACCGCCCGGGCTTCCGGCCCTTCCATTGCCGCGTTGCGAAGCAGGATCTCGCGTCGCGAGCCGCGGTCATTGATGATGAGATCCGAATAAGGACCCACGTGAGCATCGGCGAAGCATTCGCCGAACTCTCGCGCTGATTTCTGGCTTACGAACACCGTCAGCTTCTCGCTTCGCGCATGCGGCGCTGCAGCGATGGCAATGACGCTAAGCAGCGTTACAATTCCGATCTCTTTCATCGGATCCTCTCTGGTCACGCGACTGGCAGCCCGCTTTTGCCGGCGAATGGCTAGCGGGGGCTGCACGGCTCGCATCTGCCTGGCCGGGAAGTGACCAGGAAGCGGCCGCAGCGCCGCCGAGCGCGAATGACAAAATGCCGAGTAGAAGGCGGTTCATGACTGCGCTCAACCGAGGAACTGCGCCCCGGCGCGGCCATGGTTCGACCACTTGACCTCGACCGGGATGGCGCCGAGCTTCACGACGCGCAGCTCGAACTGCTCTCCGGTCTCGAGCTTTGCGTCCGTCTCGATCTGGCAGCCGCTGTACGAGAGATCCGATACGACCGCGTCGCAGTCGCGCGTATCGCTCAACACATATGCTCGAAGACTGACCGGGCGCCGCTCGTCGCGCGCCACCGTTTCCTTGGCGGGTTTCCCCATGTCCACACTCCTTTTGCCCGCGCTTCAATTAGCAAAGGGAGCTTATGTCTTCTGCCCGACAGATTCCGCTGTCCCAGAAGTGAACGCTTTCGCGCGCTGCCTCAGTTTCTTAAGAGCAAGACCATGCCGATCGTGAAAGCAGCCCTCTCCTGCCTGACGACCGCCCTGCTGAGCGTTTCAGCGGGTGCGCTAGCCGCCCCGTTTCAAGCCGCGCGCACGATTGACGGCGCTCCGTTCGATCCCGCGGGCCACGTGACGATCGTTCACTACTGGGCGACCTGGTGCGCGCCCTGCCGCGCCGAAATGCCGATCCTCGATGCCTATTATCGCAAGCATCATGGCCAGGGGCTCGAAATGGTCGCGATCTCGATCGAGGAGGGCGTTTCCTCCGCCAAGCTGCGTGGTGCCGCGGGCAAGTTCGCCTTCCCGCTGGCGCGCATCGACGACGTGAAGATGCCGCGCCGCGACATCCCCGTCTCGATCCCGGTGAATCGGATCTACGACAAGTCCGGCCGCCTGGTCTTCCAATCGAAAGCGGACGGCCGGACGATCACCGACATGGCGACGCTGGAAAAGGTCGTGACGCCGCTGCTTGCCCAGCGTTAGAGGTGGAACAGCAGTCCGGCCGAGAACTTCACCTTGGGGACAAGCTGATAGCCGTTGACGCGCGTGTAGAGCGGCAGCTCGACGAAGGTGAAACCGACCACCCTCGAGCTGATCTTCGCGGACACTCCCGGCGAAACGTTGACCTGCTCGCCTCCGCTGTTCGGCCGGTCTGAGTTGATCCCATTGTCGCGACCCGTCGCGCGAAAGCTCACTTGCAGCTGCGGCGTCACGTTGCGCCAGCGGGTGAGGTTCAGCGCCGCCGAAGCCTGAACGAAGCTGCCGGGCTTGTAGTCGTCGCGATCGTTCAGCGCAGTCTGTCCGGTGACCTGGACGAAATAGCCGAGCTCAGGCGTAAGGGCCCCAAGATGATAAGCGCCCAGCACCGCCTGCAAGGTCCCGGTCCCCGGCTGCAACCCTCGATCGACCTCCTCGCCCGCCGATGGTCCGGAGGTGAAAGTCTGATGAAATCGGCCGGTTGGCAGAACGACACCGGCCTCGATGCCGGTCACCGTCCCGGGGGTCGACAGCCCCTGCCAGCGCCCGACAACGCGGAGGTCGCCGATCCCGGAAGTGTCCGAATGGCTGGGCGCAATCGTGTCCTCGGAGATCGTGCTGTGTGGCCTCGCGACAATCGGCAGCTGGACGTCCAGCCCGAAGTCGCTCGCGAACTGATGATCGAGGGTCATCGTCAGGCTGTGGTTGTAGGTGTGTCGCTCGATCTCGCGATCGGTCGGGAAATCGATGGCGCTCCGGTCGACTGTCCGGGTGCCGGTTTGGAGCTTCGTCTGGGGGATATAATCGTAGCGGAGCGAGAAGGTCGTTCCTGGTTGCGCGGCCAGCCCCTGGCTCAGCCAGTCGGCGGTAAGCGTGCAGCCGCAGCTCGCGCAGGCATGCGCGGGCGTCGCCATCGCTACGGGTAGAAATGCGGCGGCGAGCAGCGCCACGCGCGGGATGATGATGTTCATGTGCTTTTGAAGTCCTTCGTGCCCCGAAGGGCGCCTGTTCTGAACGCGGTTACAGATCAGGTGGGAAGGGGCGGCCCTCTGGCTGGAGGACGGAGTTGGCGGATGTTGCGCTCCAGGCGGAGGGCCGTTCCTCCCAGGATTGCACCGGCCAGGAGCACGATTTCGAGCAAAGCCCCAAAATCGAAACCGACAGTCCCCAGAGGCGAAGCCGATGCGTACGGGCATTGCTGGTGAGTGCTCTGGTCGTGGCCCGAATGGTGGTGGTGTCCCGCCATCGGCGGCGCGATCGGACCGGCATCGGGACAAGCGATGATCGTGACCTGGCCGCGATCGAAAGCCGGCATGAATCCCGCCGGCGCAAGCGACCGAACCGCCAGCAGCAGGGCCAGCAGGACGGCCCAGGCTGCTCGCGTCAGGGCGGGTGCGCTCCTCATCGCAGGCATAGACGCCCGATAGTCCCCAAAAATTCCCGTGTCAGCTGTGTTGCGCCGCGGCAAATCCACAGGATTTTTTTGGTTACGACGCATTTACCCGCTTGCGTCCAGCGCGGGTTGAGGCACAATAGATAGTAGCGAACGAGGGGGAACACTCAACAACTGGTGTTCGGGCGTCGGAATGACTATATTCCGACGGTGGGAAAACTCGTCCCCGCTTTCCACAGGAGGCGGGGGCGAAAAAGCCCCGAAGAGCGCGGAAAAAGGCTACGGTGCAGTGAATGGCTCCGAGTCGAACAAGTCAGGAACAAACGGTCCTGGAAGGGCCGATGAGAGACGGGGTAAGCGCGATGGATTTCTCGACCAGCTCAGCAGTACCGAGTGACGATGTCGTTGCGACCTCGAGCGGGTCGAAAGCGGTCCATGCGCCGCGGTTCGCGGTCACGACCGATTCGTCGCGCGACGCGCTCCTGACCGAGTTCGGGAAGGACACGCTCCGCGACCGCTACCTGCTTCCTGGCGAGAGCTATCAGGATTTGTTCGCCCGCGTCGCCGCCGCATATTCCGACGATGCCGAGCACGCTCAGCGGGTCTACGATTACATCTCCAAGCTGTGGTTCATGCCGGCGACACCGGTGCTGTCGAACGGCGGCACCGGTCGCGGGTTGCCGATCAGCTGCTATCTGAACAGCGTCTCCGATAGCCTCGAAGGCATCGTCGGCACCTGGAACGAGAATGTCTGGCTGGCTTCCAAGGGCGGCGGCATCGGCACGTACTGGGGCTGCGTCCGCGGCATTGGCGAGCCGGTCGGCCTCAACGGCAAGACCAGCGGCATCATCCCGTTCGTCCGGGTGATGGACAGCCTGACGCTGGCGATTAGTCAGGGCTCGCTGCGGCGCGGATCGGCTGCCTGCTATCTCGACATCTCGCATCCCGAGATCGAGGAGTTCCTCGAGATCCGGAAGCCCAGCGGCGACTTCAACCGCAAGGCGCTGAACCTGCACCACGGCGTGCTGATCACCGACGAATTCATGGAAGCGGTGCGCGAGGGCAGCGAGTTCATCCTTCGCTCGCCCAAGGATGGGTCGGAACGCGGGAAGGTCGATGCCCGCTCGCTGTTCCAGAAGCTGGTCGAAACCCGGCTTGCGACCGGCGAGCCGTACATCATCTTCATCGACCAGGTGAACCGGTCGATGCCCAAGCATCACCGTGACCTCGGGCTCAAGGTCTCAACCTCGAACCTCTGCTCGGAAATCACGCTTCCGACGGGCAAGGATCACCTCGGCGCCGACCGCACCGCAGTATGCTGCCTCTCCTCGCTCAACCTCGAGACATGGGACGAGTGGAACAAGGACAAGCAGTTTGTCGAGGATGTCATGCGCTTCCTCGACAACGTCCTCAGCGATTACATCGCCCGGGCGCCCGACGAGATGGCCCGCGCCAAGTACAGTGCCGAGCGCGAGCGCTCGGTCGGCCTTGGCGTGATGGGTTTCCACTCCTTCCTCCAGGCGCGCTCGATCCCGTTCGAAGGCGCGATGGCGAAGAGCTGGAACCTCAAGATCTTCAAGCATGTTCGCGCGCAGGTCGACCAGGCGTCGATGATGCTGGCGAAGGAACGCGGTCCGTGCCCCGACGCCGCCGACATGGGCGTGATGGAGCGTTTCAGCTGCAAGATGGCGATTGCTCCGACTGCGTCGATCTCGATCATCGCCGGAGGCACCTCGGCCTGCATCGAGCCGATCCCCGCCAACATCTACACCCACAAGACGCTGTCCGGCTCGTTCTCGATCAAGAACCCGTATCTGGAGAAGCTGCTCGCGACCAAGTCGAAGGACAGCGACAAGGTGTGGAACTCGATCCTGGAGCAGGGCGGGTCGGTCCAGCATCTCGACTTCCTGACCCAGGAAGAAAAGGA
>DASUZY010000026.1:0-9709 GCA_036376635.1 Sphingomicrobium sp. | reverse complement strand
CGTCGGCCCGATTTCTGGCCTCGGCGATGAGCGCCATGTGCCCGGCGTGAAGCGCGCCCATCGTCGGCACGAGCGCTATTCGTCCGGCGATCTCCGACCGCGCCCGCGTCAATTCTTCACTGTTACGAACGATTTGCACGTGGGGGTCGCCTCAGTTAATCTTCGGACCGGGCGGCGCTTGCACTCGCGCCGGGGGAAAGATCAAGCATGAGCCAGCCGCATTTCATCGTCTTCGCCAATGAAAAGGGCGGGACGGGCAAGTCGACCACTGCAGTCCATACGGCGATCGCCCTCGCCGCGTCCGGGCACCGTGTCGGAGCGCTCGATCTCGACAGCCGGCAGCGCACGATGACCCGCTATCTTGAGAATCGCGATGCGACGATGCGGCGCCTCGAGACCAAGCTGCCGCAGGCCGTCTACGAGGTGCTGGACGACCAGACTGAAGAGGGACTGATGGCCGCCCTTCAGCGGCTTTCCGAGCAGGCTGACGTGATCGTCATCGACACACCCGGTCGCGACGATGCTGTTGCTCGCGCCGCAATTCTCAAGGCGGACACCCTGGTTACCCCGATGAACGACAGCTTCGTCGACCTCGATCTTATCGGCCAGGTTCACCCCGAGAATTACAAGATCACGAAGCCGAGCTTCTACGCCGAGTTGATCTGGAACAGCCGGACCCAGCGCGCCAAGAACACCGGAAAAAGCGTAGACTGGGTAGTGCTGAGGAACCGCCTGCAACACATCGAATCGCACAATCTGAAGCGCGTTGGCGCTGCGATGGACGAGCTGGCGCGGCGGGTCGGCTTCCGAGTCATTCCGGGCCTCGGTGAGCGAGTGATCTATCGGGAGCTGTTTCCGAAGGGCCTGACGTTGCTCGATCTGCAGCAACTTGGGGAGGTTGGCATCGGCCATATCACCGCGAGGCAAGAGCTTCGCGAGATGGTGTCCGGACTGGGCATCCCGGGAGCCGACGAGGTTCAGGCAAAGGTCGCCTAGCGAATGCTGTCATTGCGAGCGTAGCGACAACGCTTTCGTCGCTCTATCCGGCCGTGCGAATTGTCCCGAGCGGCGGCAGCGCCCATATCGGCAGCGATGGCAATTCAGATCCGCACTTCGCTGGCCGAACCCGAAACCGGCGAAGCCTTCGTTCCGCACAAGCCGGTGCGTCCGGAGAAGGCGGAGGGCGGCAAGCTGTTCAAGCTGGTCGCGGATTATGAGCCCGCGGGCGACCAGCCGACCGCGATCCGCGAGCTGGTCGAGGGCATCGGTGAGAATGGCGAGGTCAGCCAGGTTCTCCTCGGAGTCACCGGTTCGGGCAAGACCTTCACCATGGCCAAGGTCATCGAGACGCTTCAGCGTCCGGCGCTGATCATCGCCCCGAACAAGATCCTCGCCGCCCAGCTCTACGGCGAGTTCAAGAGCTTCTTTCCCGACAACGCGGTCGAATATTTCGTCAGCTACTACGATTACTACCAGCCCGAAGCCTACGTGCCGCGCACCGACACTTACATCGAGAAGGAAAGCTCGGTGAACGAGGCGATCGACCGGATGCGCCACTCCGCGACGCGGTCGCTGCTGGAGCGCGACGACGTGATCATCGTCGCTTCGGTCAGTTGCCTCTACGGCATCGGCTCGGTCGAGACCTATTCGGCGATGACCTTCAGCCTGAAGAAGGGTGGAGTCGAGGATCAGCGCGAGGTTATCCGCAAACTGGTCGCGCTGCAGTACCGGCGCAACGACCAGGCCTTCGCACGCGGCAATTTCCGGGTGAAGGGCGACAACCTGGAAATCTTTCCATCGCACTATGAGGACACCGCCTGGCGGGTCAGTTTCTTCGGCGACGAGATCGAGGAAATCACCGAGTTCGATCCGCTGACCGGCAAGTCGGTGGCGACGCTGGACACCATCAAGGTCTATGCGAACTCGCACTATGTAACGCCCGGCCCGACGCTGAAGCAGGCGATGGAGGCGATCCGGCATGAGCTCGCGGAGCGATTGAAGGAGCTGACCGCCGAAGGGCGGCTTCTGGAGGCGCAGCGGCTGGAGCAGCGCACCAACTTCGACCTGGAAATGATCGCCGCGACCGGCTCCTGCGCCGGGATCGAGAATTACTCGCGTTTTCTCACTGGGCGCCTGCCCGGCGAACCGCCGCCGACCCTGTTCGAATATCTGCCCGACAACGCACTTCTGTTCATCGACGAAAGCCATCAGACGGTGCCGCAGATTGGTGCGATGGCGCGCGGCGACCATCGACGGAAGATCACGCTCGCCGAATATGGCTTCCGCCTACCGAGTTGCATCGACAACCGCCCGCTGCGCTTCAACGAATGGGAGGCGATGCGTCCGCAGACCACGTTCGTTTCGGCGACCCCCGGCCCGTGGGAAATGAACGAGACGGGCGGCGTCTTCTCGGAGCAAGTGATCCGCCCGACTGGCCTCATCGACCCACCCGTCGAGATCAAGCCGGTCGAGGACCAGGTCGATGACCTCGTCAACGAGGCAAAAATCACCGCGAAGAAGGGTTATCGCACGCTCGTTACCACGCTGACCAAGCGGATGGCCGAGGATCTGACCGAGTACCTCCATGAGGCTGGTTTGAAGGTCCGCTACATGCACTCGGACGTTGAGACGCTGGAGCGCATCGAGTTAATCCGCGAACTTCGCCTCGGCGTCTACGACGTGCTCGTCGGCATCAACCTGCTGCGCGAGGGCCTCGACATTCCCGAATGCGGACTCGTCGCTATCCTCGATGCGGATAAGGAAGGTTTCCTGCGGTCCGAAACCTCACTCATCCAGACCATCGGCCGCGCAGCGCGCAACGTCGAGGGCCGGGTCATTCTCTACGCCGATACCGTCACAGGATCGATGGAGCGCGCGCTGGCCGAGACCGGGCGCCGGCGCGAGAAGCAACTCGAATATAATCGCGAGCACGGGATCACGCCGGAGAGCATCAAGCGCCAAATCCACGACCTGCTTGCCGACGTCACTCAGCGCGATGGAGTCGTGGTCGATACCGGTGACGAAGAGCGACCGCACCTCGTCGGGCACAACCTCAAGGCCTATCTCGCCGACCTCGAGGAGCGGATGCGCAAAGCCGCCGCCGATCTCGAGTTCGAGGAAGCCGCGCGCCTCCGAGATGAGATTCGCCGCCTCGAGGAGGACGAGCTCGGGATCCCCGATCTCGAGCGCGTCGCGCCGCGCCCGCTCGGCAACTCAACCGAAGGCAAGCCGGGCACCCGCAAGGGGCGCTTCGGCAAGCAGCAGCGGACACGTTTCGGAGGGCGTCGCGGCTAAGCACTTCCTCAGAAGCGTCCTTTCAAGCCAAGGTTCGCGCTGACTTCCTGTCCGCCATTGCGGCCGAAGGTGCTTGAGAGCGTACCGTCAATGCTAAAGCCGGCAGTGACGTCGGCGGCTATCCCCGCCGACAGGCGGCCATAGGTTCCCTTGTCCCTGGGAACGGCCCAGGTGTTAACGATCGTCGGTGCGCTGGTCTGGGCGAACGTGATCAACCGTTCGTCGCCGGTGAAATCATGCTCGGCGGTCAGGTCCAGGAATGGATGCAGCCCCGCCCGATCGCCGCGAAGCTCGAGGCCCGCCTGACCGACGACTGCGTTGAGGCTCTGCCTGCTGACGTTGAGAGTCAGCGCAGGGTCGCCCGTTTCGGTGTACGCATCGACTTTGGCCTGAGCATAATCGAGAGCAACGATCGGACCAGCGGTCAGGCCGAGAACCGAGACAAGATAGCCACCCTTGGCTCCGGCGACAGTATGGCTTCCGTCGGGGCTCGCCTGCATGTCGGCGAGGACACCGGTTCGGTCGATCCGATGGCGATCCTTGCCATAGCCGACATATGCCTGCCCGAAGAGGCCACCCATCGCGACGCTGCCGTAGGCGCCGATCTGCCAGCTTCGGCCGCGGATCCGCGACGCGCCATTACCGAAGTCGACCCTTGGCTTCGTATAATTGCCTGCGATGCCGACCAGGCCGCCACCCAGGCCATATTCCGCGCCGATGGTGGCGCCCAGGCCCTTCGTCTCAAAGGCGCTATTGAAGGCAGTGGCGCCAATGTCGTGCTGGAAGCCGTCGGCAAGGGCGTAGATGCGCAAGCCGTGGGCGACTGTTCCGCGACCATAGAGGTCAGACCGGGTGGAGAGGGTTCGGCCCCACTGCCGCGCGGTGTCGAAGCCCAGTTCCGACGGAGCCTGCAGCGTCAACGGAGCGGCCAGCTGCCTTGCCACATACTGCGCGACCAGCGCGAAGCCCTGCGAGGTCAGGTGAAGCGCGTCGCCATAGAAGGCATAGCCGCTCGAATCGACGACGCAGGTGGTGTTCGGGAAGATCGGGCACACAAGGCCCTTGCTGAAGCCATAGGCCGCCGGATTGGCGCTAATCTCCTGCGCCAGCACGGTTCCGTCGAGATAATGGACGATCGCCCCGTTGGCGGCATAGCCAGCGAGCGCCGGCTGCAACGCGTTATAATAAGCTGTCGAATAAGCTCCTCGAATCGCCTGTGCGGAGGGATCATTCGCGACTTCAGGGGCGACGGCGCCGTTCAACGCGAGGAAGCTGATGGTTGGGGTTCCCTGTGCCACCAGCCGGCTGATCTGGACGCCGGTTGCCGTGCCCGCAGCAGCTCCTGCGGCTGTCGCACCCGACAGCGGGCCACCACCCTGTTGATAAATGCGCGCGTCGTTACCGCCGATCGAGATTGCGAGCAGATCGCTTCGCGTGAACGTGGTGACCGCGTTCGGGAAGACCGCTGATTGCGTTCCGACATTCAGGAACTGGTCCACCTCATATTGCAGGCCCTTGCCGCACAGCGGGGCACCATAGGTCGCATCGAAGCAGAGCGTTCCGTTATTGGTGCCGCCCATCGCGCCGCCGATGGCGAAATTGTCGACCGGCACCTGCAGGATGTTGGACAGCGTATCGATATAATTGCTGCCGCCCGAAAACCGTCCGGTCGGATAGATGGCGAGAGCCTGTGGGTTGGCATAGCCAAGACGGAAGGCGTTGCCGGTATCGGTGTAGCTGTCGCCGAACGCTACGATGCGGGTGATCTGCTGAGCATCGGCGACCGACGCAAACGCGCCCAGCGAGAGCAAGGATGCGCAGGCAAACGCGCGCGACACCCGGCGAAAATTCTTGGTCATGACCTCTCCCCTGACTCCCATTCCGCAGAGCCTGGGCGCCATGGTCGCCATTATCGACACGAGTGCAAGTAATCTCCGGCCTGCGCGCGTTCACAAACCGCGGACTGCTGCTATTCGGCCACAGTTGTTTGTGCTGCGATCAGCGGAGCACGCCTTTTTTCTCCATCTTCCAGCTATACCAGAGCTGGAACAGGCCGATTACGATCACGACATAGGGAATGAGCTTCGAAGCGGCGGTGTCTCCCCCGGCCAGAGGCGGGGCCATCGTGATCTGCCAGCCGATGCTAAGGACGACGCCGACCATCGAGACAGCGAAGGCCCAGAGCGCATAGCGGCTGCGCATCAGCAGCAGTATCGCTCCTAGGAGGCCGCCCCAAACACCAAGTCCCCAGCCGATCTTCGCGTACATCGGAAATGCATCCATCCAGGCGAGAGCTGCATGCGGATCGACCCCCGGCATCGACGAGGCGATGTATTTCACATCGCGCATATGACTCATTGTGTAGTCGTAGCCGCCGAAGCAGCCCCACAAGATCGACAAAAGACCGACGATCCACAAATGCGCGGGCGTCCGCGCCGCAATGGCTTCCTGCATACCCGTCCCCCTCCATGCCGCCCATTTCGGCGGCGAAACGGATGAGGCTCTCGATCGGTCCGGCTGTCAATGGCCGGTGAAGTTGCCGATCAGTGGACGATGATCTCGAGCTTCAAGGCGTCACCGAGAGCATTTGCCAGCGAGTCCATCTCGTACGGCTTTTGGAGGATAGGAAAGCCGTGAGACCCGGCGACCTGCTCGCTATAGCCGGTCGTCAGGAGGATGGGCAGCTCTGGGAAGCGGTCGCGCACCTTGCGGGCGAGTTCGACGCCGCTGATCCCGCCGGGCATGATGATGTCCGAAAAGACGAGCCTCGGCTTCTCTCCGCTGGCGAGCCGCTCAAGGGCTTCCTTTGCGCTGTGGGCGACGGTGCACTCGAAGCCGAGTTCCCCGAGCATCCCTGCCGCCAGCTCGGCGACAAGGGTATCGTCCTCAACGATCAATACGCGTCCCAGCGCATTTCCGCCATTGATGGCCGTGTCCTCAGCCGTCGCCCCGCGGCTCGCCGGCAGATAAACCGTGAAAGTTGCCCCTTTCTCGGGCTCGGAATCGACTGCTAAAGCGCCGCCGATCTGCTTGGCAAAGCCGAACACCTGGCTGAGCCCCAGGCCCGTCCCCTCACCGAAGCTTTTCGTGGTGAAGAAGGGCTCGAAGATCCGGTCCATGACCTCCCGGGTCATGCCGTGCCCAGTGTCGGAGACAGTCAGAGCCACATGTTCGCCCTTGAGGCCGTCCGGCTTACCATTGAGCACGATGTTGTGCGCGCTGATTCTCAGCGACCCACCATCCTTCATTGCATCGCGAGCATTGAAGGCGAGGTTCAGGATCGCGAGCTCCAAGGCCCCCGCGTCCGCGTCAACCGGCCAGACTTGGTCGGAAATCTCAGTAACCACCTCGATATTTGACCGGAGCGATGGCCGAATGAGGGTGGAAACGTCGGCGAAGAAGGATTTGAGGTCGACCTGCTTGATCTGAAGTGGTTGTGCCCGGGCGAACGCGAGGAGCTGCTTGGTCAGTCCTGCACCCCGCTGCGCCGAATTGCGTACGCCCTCGAGCATCCGTTGCAGCTTCTCGGGATTGCCGGTGTTGCGCATTGCCAGCTCGCAGGCACCAAGGATCGCGGTCAGAAGGTTGTTGAAGTCGTGGGCAAGGCCGCCGGTCAGCTGGCCCAGCGCCTCCATCTTCTGTGACCGGAACAGCTGTTCCCGCGATTCCTCCAGTCGCTGCTGCGCCTCGCGCTTCTCAGTCATGTCGCGGGTGATCTTGGCGAATCCGATGAGCTCACCCTGCTCGTCTCGGATCGCGTCAATGACAACGCTCGCCCAGAATTGGGAGCCGTCCTTCCGGACCCGCCAGCCTTCGGCTTCGTAGCGACCGGTTTCCCGCGCGGTCTCCAACGCCCTCCCGGGAACGCCAGCCTCGAAATCCTCGGGCGTGTAAAACTTGCTGAAATGCACGCCGATGATGTCGCCGGGCGAGTAGCCTTTGATCCGCTGCGCCCCTGCGTTCCAGTTGGTGACCTTGCCGTCGGGATCCAGCATGTAGATCGCGTAGTCAGTGACCCCTTCGACCAGGATCCGAAACTTGCGCTCTGCATCCAACAGCGCCTGCTGGGTTGCCTGGGCGTCGGTCATGTCCCGGGTGATCTTGGCGAAGCCGATAAGTTTGCCGTCCTCGTCGTTGATCCGGTCGACGACTACGCTTGCCCAGAAATGCGATCCGTCCTTTCGCACCCGCCAGCCTTCGCCGACGAACTTGCCTTCGCGTCTTGCGGTTTCGAGGACTCTCTGCGGCATCCCCGCCTTGCGGTCTTCTTCCGTGTAGAAGGTGGAAAAATTCTTGCCGACAATCTCGCCCGTCTGGAAACCCTTGATTCGCTCGGCGCCCGCGTTCCAGCTGGTTACCGTGCCCTTCGGATCAAGCATGTAGATGGCATAGTCGACGATCGACTGTACCAAGAGCTTGAACGGATCATCGGCAATCCGATCCGACAGATCCTCCATGTCCCCCGCCAAGCCAGACTCCTTACGGTTGCGCAACGCATACTCCCGCGCCTGACGCAAAACCCGCGAACAGCGTTTCGGTTTCACCTCGGCTCCGTCACTTCGCGTAAGGAAGGCTCTGGAGAATCATCTTTCCTACAAATAACCTATTAGGTTAGCACGTCTCGAATCACGTGAGGAGTGTGCTATGGACGGTTTGCTTGAAGTCGATCACTTGATCGAGGGGGCGATCGACCGCGAGGGCGGCTACGTCGATCACCCGGCGGATAAGGGCGGGCCCACCCGCTTCGGCATTACCGAAGCGGTGGCCAGGGCGCACGGCTACGCGGGTCCGATGGACAGGCTGCCAAGGGCCGACGCGGCGGCCATCTATCGGCGACTATATTGGGCTCGTCCGCGCTTCGATGAGGTTGCGAAGCGAAGCGCTCGCATTGCCGCCGAGTTGTTCGACACCGGCGTAAACATGGGGCCGGCCGTTGCAGTGACCTTCCTTCAACGCGCACTCACGGCCCTCAATCGGAATGGGAGTGACTATTGCGACCTCACTCCCGATGGCCGCATCGGAGTGGCTACTCTTGCCGCACTGGACGCCTTTCTTGCCAAACGGGGGGAGCCGAGTGGCGGGACGGTCCTGCTCCGTGCGCTCGAGGCACTTCAAGGAGAGCGTTACCTCCGCCTCGCCGAGCGCCGCCCGGCCAACGAAGCCTTTCTCTATGGTTGGCTAGCGAACCGGATTGGTGAGGTCGACCATGCCTAATACATGCCGAAGTGGAGAGACGTGTTTGAAGGAGAGATCATGAAGCTTCCGGCACCCGGGACCTTTGCGGAAGGTCAGCGCTATATCTACGGCCTGCTCGCGTCAGCGGCGGGAATGTTCTGCGGCGCGGCATCCGGCTTCCTCGTCGCCCTGCTCATGTGGGGCGGCTGGAGCGCGGCCGAGGAGCATGTGATCGTCAGTATTTTCGGCTGGGCGCTCGGCGGGTTCATCGCTGCGATGGTGATCGTTATCGTCGGGCTGCTTACCGGCGGCCCGGTCGGCCGGTTCAAGGTCAGTGCTTCGAGTGGCGGCGCCTCGGTCGAGGCGGATGCCCAATGAACCTGCTGCGTCTCATCAACTGGCAGGGGCTCGCCGGAATCGCCGTCGCCTTCACGCTCATGGCGATGCTTACCGCGCAGAAGTTTGAGGCTCTTCACTGGAAAAAGCAGAGCGACAGCTTCGAACGGCTTTACCAGCAGGAGCAGGCTGCCTTCGCGACAACGGTCGCGAGCGCTCGAATGGCCGCGGATCAGGCGCGGGCGGATGACAAAGCCAATTCCGAGCGGGTCGCCGCCGAGCAAAATGCCATCAACCAAAGGACTGAAGATGAATTCGAGGTACGCCTTACCGCTGCTCGCGCTGATGCTCAGCGCCTGCGTCTCAACTCCAAAGCCGCAGCCGTTGGCGGTGCTGGCGGAAACGCGTCAGTGTCCGTCGTTCCCTCAGGCTCCGGAGGCGCTGCTCAAGCCGCCCGCCAAGACGGACTTCCTGCCTCCGACGCGCTGATCGCGACCGAGCAGGCGATCCAGCTCGACGAACTGGTCAAGTGGGTTAGGGATCAGGCAGCCGTTCAGCCCAATTCCGTCCGCTGACTGTCTTTGGGAGCGGAGTGAAGCAATCCAGCCCTTCCGGTAACTGGATTGCTTCGTTGCTGCGTTCCTCGCAATGACAAGGCGGGGGTGTAGATGAAGCCAGACCGGTTGAACGCATTGACGGATGGTGTCGTCGCCATCGTCCTCACCATCATGGTGCTCGAGGTGAAGATCCCGGCGGAGCCGACGTTGGGCGCTGTGCTGGACGTGCTGCCCCTGCTCGCCGCGTATCTGCTCGCGTTCGTCAACGTCGCGATTTATTGGAACAATCATCACCACATGATGCAGTCGGCGAAGCGCGTCACCGGCGGCGTGCTGTGGGCGAACCA
>DASUZY010000025.1:0-40154 GCA_036376635.1 Sphingomicrobium sp. | reverse complement strand
GTTGCCAATTGACAGGAAAGACGGCGGGGCAGACATTCCCGCAGCGGGAAGGATTTGCACTCTGTTTATAAACTAAAACAGGGAGAGAGTGATGAAATCGAGATTCCTCAGGGGCTTGTCATTAGCGGCTTTCGTCTTCCTTGTCGGATGCCAGTCGACGGGAAGCGTCTACAGGCCGTCGGAGATCGAGAAGAAGTTCTACAAGGAGTGCGCGGCCAACCCGGTCGAACCGCCTTGCGGCCACTCCTGACGGCGGCGTTCGGTCGAAGCTGACATTTCCGGCATAGCTCGCCGCACGAAGCGAGTGAGCCTGGACTCCGGTGAAGGCGGGAGCCGGGACGACTTGTCTCGGGCTTAGACCTCCGCCTGCGCAGAGGCGCAGCGGCTCAGCGGCCGTGGCCCCTCCAGCGCTTGATCGTGCGGTTGATGATGCCTTCCTCGTCGCCGGTCTCGCGCCACAGGCGGGAGTAGCTCGGGTCCGACGACGCCGGCCGCTTCTCGGGCTCGAGGTCGTCGAAGCGCACGCGGATCGGGATCGCGACGCCTTCGCCGCAGGCGATACACTCGCGGTTGCGAAGCGCCGGGATCGCGTCGAGGAAGCCGCGCGCGCCTTCGGGCATCGCGGCCCTGACGCAGGCCTGGTCGCGGTCGTTGTTCAGACGCATCGAGACGATTGTGCCGCACTGCGACAGCACGCCTTCGGCCAAGTCGGACGGGCGCTGCGTGATAAGGCCCAGGGAGACGCCGTACTTACGGCCCTCCTTGGCGATACGTTCAAGGATCTTGCGGACCGCCTGGGCGCCGCTGTTCTCGTCCTTCGGGACATAGCGGTGCGCCTCTTCGCAGACGAGCAGCAACGGCCGTTGCGCCTCCGTCCGCGACCATATCGCATAGTCGAACACCATTCGCGCGAGCACCGACACGACCACCGAGGTGACCTCGGACGGCACGCCGGACACGTCGACGATCGAGATCGGACGGCCCTGGCTCGGCAGGCGGAACAGCTTCGCGAGAAAGCTGCCCATCGAATCCGACACCAGCATTCCGGAGAACATGAAGGTGTAGCGCGGGTCGGCGCGAAGCTCGTCGAGCTTGGTCTTGATCCGCTGGAACGGCAGCGTGTCTCCCGCGCGGTCGAGCTTGCCCATCTCGTTGACGATGATGCCGTTGAGGTCAGTCAGCAGGTACGGGATCGGGCTGTCGACGGTGACCTTGCCGAACTGGCTCATGTCCTTGCCCTTGGTCCGGGCGGCGAGCAGGCATTTGCCGAGGATGTCGGCATCGCGCTGACGCTCCGCACCGTCGGTGGTAAGGAACACTTCGCAATGTTCCTCGAAGTTCATCAGCCAGTAGGGCAGCTGGAGGTTGTCGACGTTGAATAGCTCGCCGCAACCCTTGAACGCGGCGCTATATTCGCCGTGCGGGTCGATCATCACGATGTGACCCTCGGGGCTGAGCTGCGAGATCCGGTGGAGGATCAGCGCGACCGACGTTGACTTACCGGTACCGGTCGACCCCAACACCGCGAAGTGCTTCGACAGCATCGGGTCGACATAGAGCGCGCCGCGGATGTCGTCGGTCGGGTAAACGGTACCGATCTCGATGTGTGGCTCGTCGCTCGCCGCAAAGATCGAGCGCAGGTCGTCGGTCGTGACGGGAAGCACCTCGGCCCCCGGAATCGGGTAGCGTGTCACGCCGCGGCGGAAATTGGTCATGCGGCCCGTCGAATCGCGCGTGCCCTCGCCAAGGAAGTCGACATAGGCGATGAGCTCGCCCGGCGCGCCCGCCTTCAGGGTGCGGACGTTGGCGATGAGCCAGCTGTCGCCGACGACCGTCTTTACCTGACTTCCGACCTGCCCAGACATCGCGACCGATGGGTCGGAATGCGACTGGAAGCCAGTGACGGTCGCCGCATCGAGGCGGATCTGCGAGCCTGAACCGGCGATCTCGACAACATGACCTATCGCCGCAAGCTTTGCCGCGGGAGCTTTCGGCTGCGTCGAGTGCGCTTCCGTGCTTTCTCCTTCGGCGCTGAAGCTGCTGACCTCGTTGAGGAAATCGCGCAGATTCGCTTTAGGCTGTTCGTCCATCGCTCTTCGAAGCTCCCGGTGTTCTGTTCAGGAGCGTGACTTAACCGAGGGCGGTTAAGATTAACTTTAGGATGGGACCTAGAATCGCCGGCGAAATGCCGCTGCAGCCGCCCAGCCCAATCCTAGCGAAAGGGCGACGCAGGCAAGGCCGTAGAGCAGGCGGTGGCGCCGGGCCGCCGTCGCGATGGTGCGCTCAAAGCCCGACTTGTCGATTTGAATGTCGCGCGTAGCGGCCGCGATGACCTTGTGGCGATCGATCAGGAAGGTCTCGGCCGTGTAGGTCCCAACCGGAACCTGGCTCGGGATCGTGATGACGGCGCGGTAAAGCACGCCCCCCGTAATTTCGACGCCATGCGGGTCCTCCTGATAGAGGTTCCTTCGGCTTCGAAGATCGAGCAGTCCCGCTTCGAAACGCCGCTCCTTCTCAGGCAATGCGCCGCCACCCGGCGAGAGCTGGAGATTGTGCAGCCCCAACTCGTAAATTGCCGCTGTCCGCTCATCGAGCAGCTCATCGATGGGGCGGGACGAAGCTACCGCATAGAAGCTCGGAGCGGAGCGAAATCGATCCGAGTCCGCGTTCATCCAGATGCCCGCGATCTTCTGCTTCTGCCGGACTAGGATCGGTTGGTCCGGACCACGCAGGACGACGGCGATGTCCACCTGCCGGTCGGGCGGACGGCCACCGGGGTAAACGACGGCGCCGAACAGCAGGAGTTGTGCGCCGCTGAAACTATAGCGAATCTCAACCTGCCGCGCTGAAACGTCGGGGACCAGCACCGGCTTGTCCGCCGCGACGAGAAGCGGCGTGAGCGCCAGCAGCGCGATCTGGAGCAAGCGGCTGGTCACAGATATTCGATCGAGAAGATCTCGTCGGGATGCCAGAACAGACCGAGGAACATGCGCAGGGCGACGAGCAGGATAATAACCGCGAGCGCCATCCGCAGCAGGTCCGGCTTGATCCGAAGCGTCAGCAGTGCGCCATATTGAGCGCCGATCACGCCGCCGATCAGCAATAGCGCAGCGAGCACCATATCGACCGCTTGAGTGGTGATGGCATGGACCAACGTCGTCACCGCGCTGACGGCCAGGATCATGAGCAGGCTCGTTCCAATGACCACGCGTGCCGGCATTCCGAGCAGGTAGATCATCGCGGGGACAAGGATGAATCCTCCGCCGATGCCCAGGAACACCGTCAGCATTCCCGCGATAAAGCCTAGCGCAAGCGGCGCGAGAGGTGAGATGTAAAGTCCGGACCCGTGGAATCGCCAGCGCATGGGCAGCGAGGCAACCCAGCGGTTGTGCCGTTTTCGCGGTGCTTCCTGTTGCGAGACCGCAAGGTAGCCAAGCGACTTCAGGCTATCGACCAGCATCAAAATGCCGATCCCGGTCAGGATCAGCACATAAAGCAGGCCGATGACGATATCGATTTGCCCGGTCGCCTGGAGCGCCTTGAACAGTCCCGCACCTAACAGTGACCCGACAAAGCCGCCGACGATCATCACGCCACCCATCTTCAGGTCGACGCCGCCGCGGCGCATGTGGACCATTGCTCCCGACACGCTCGCGCCGGTGATCTGGGTTGAGGCGGAGGCGACCGCGACGGTCGGCGGAATCCCGTAGAAGATCAGTAGCGGGGTAGTGAGGAATCCCCCTCCGACGCCGAACATTCCCGACAGCAAGCCCACTACGAAACCGAGCAGGACGATGAAGACGGCATTGACCGACTGACCGGCGATCGGGAGGTAGATATCCATCCTCCGCGACGACTAGCCGGAAACGGCGGTGCGGGCCAAGTTTCGCGGGCCTAGAAATCCCCAGCCAATGTGAGCGCGGGTCCCGAGCCCGGTTTGGCATTTCCGGCAAGCTTCTGGCGCCAGTCGAGATGAACCTTCACATTCTTCCGGACTTTGATCGTCACCCGGGGGCCCGCATCCAGACGCGAGAGCCCGGGCTGGGCACCGCCCCAAATACCGAACCCTGCCGAATATTTGCTGAAAATGTGGCGAGTGACGGTCATTCCACCGTCGACGAAGAGGTCTCGACTCTTCACACCGACGACCCCGCCCTGGAAGTAAGCGTCGAGGTCAAAATGCCCCGGCAGCGGACGTTGATAGAGGCCCCCTTCGAGGAACAAGGCAAATGCGTTGCGACCGCCGCCAAAGCGGCCGATGCGCTGGCGCCGCTCTGCCGTCAGCCAGATCGGGATGCTGGCGAGCGGCTGAACCCGGACCCCAGCGGCGA
Organism: Sphingomicrobium sp.; assembly: GCA_036376635.1. Taxonomy (GTDB): domain Bacteria; phylum Pseudomonadota; class Alphaproteobacteria; order Sphingomonadales; family Sphingomonadaceae; genus Sphingomicrobium. The sequence goes on along the minus strand of DASUZY010000025.1, from coordinate 35,823 downwards.
CTTCGCCGCCGCGCTGTCCGACAGGGGTGCTGGTCCGGGCGGTGAGCGCGAGCTGCCGGTTGAAGTTGTAGAACAGGCGCATTCCGGCCTGGCTGGCGCCGAGCTGTCCCGCAGGCGCAAGGGACCGCGACCCAGCAACGCCAGTTTGCTGATTGCGGAGCATCGCCCATGTCGTGAGCTGCAATCGGTCGATGCGCGGCTGGATCGGAGGCTCAGGCGGAGGCGGGAGCGGGGCGGGTTCGCGTGGCACCGGCGTGGAGGAGGATCGGACCGGCGAGGATACGCCCGCAAGTCCAGCGAGTGACCAACCGCCGAGGCCCTGGTTCGCCGGATAATAGGACGGCCTCGACGAATGCTGACCGTTCGTCACGGGCCGCGACACTTGCGCCGGGTAATAGACCGGAACCATCACCGGCTGAACCAGCGGTGGATAGGGCGCGGCGGCCGGATAAGGCTGCTGAGCGGCGGGCGGCACCGCGACGGGGTCCACGGCGGCAAACTGCGTCGGAATGATCGGCGGCGTCCTGGCGGCGCTCGGGGCGATCTTCAGGAAGCTGGCGCCCGGAAGGACTCCCAGCGTCGCCGCCCGGACGCCCGCCCAGCCAGCGACTGCGAGCGCAAGGAACCGAAGCGACGGCCTCATTGCGGAAGTTCAGCCGGGAAGATGTGACGGGTCTTATCCCACTTCGTCGCTCCGCCGGCCAGGTGAAGCGACACGGCGCGGGCGGCGGCGAGCATGGCGATGACATTCCCGACCACGAGGCGCGGGACCGACAGCAGTCCTTCGTACCATCCGTAAGCCGAGGCCGTGAACCAGGCGCGCATCAGTATCCGCCACCCGAGCAGGGCGCCGTTGACTGCCAGCAGGGTCGATAGAGCCGGATCGATTCGGGCATGGATTGGCGCGCCGAGCGCCTCGGCGAGCCACAGTTGAGACCAAAGAAGAGCCCCTGCATAGGCGGCCAGAAGAAGCAGCGCAGCCAGCGGCCCGCGTCGGTCGCGCATCCGCATCCAGCGCTCGCCAATCCCTCCGTCCCAGCCGAGCCGGTCCCAACCGGCCAGCGCGATTCCACCGAGCCACCGCGCCTTCTGCCGCACGGCACTCCCCATAGTCGCGGGAAAGTGGCCCCGGCTGGCGACCACGCCGCGGTCGCCGGGCTCGGCCGGGATCCGGACGAACATCGTTTTGAGTCCGAGCGCTCCGACCCTTAGGCCAATCTCATAGTCTTCGGTCATGCTGCTGCCCGAGAACGGTCTTCCGTCCTGCAAGGCCGCCAGCCGGAACAGGGCGCGACGCTCGATGGCGCAGCCGACACCGGCGAGCGGGATGGCGGCGCCGACTGCCTCGCGAACGACCAGTTCCTTGACGTGCGCCTCCGCGAACTCGTCGCAATAATGGCCGCCGATCCAGCGCGAGCCCGGGTCGATGAGCGGAAGCACCGGGAGCTGGATCACCGCCGCGCGATCAATCAGGCCGTCGAACGTCCGCAGCTCATAACGGTGAACCACGTCCTCGGCATCGTGCAGGACGACCGCCTTTGCCTCGCAGTCATTGGCGACCTCGTAGGCGATGAGCGCGTCGTAAAGATGATTGAGACAATGCGCCTTGGTCGTTGGTCCGTCGGCGGCAACCTCGACCGCCTCTACTCGCGGATCAGCAACGCTCGCGATTGCCGCAGCAGTCGCCGGATCATTGCGATAATAGCCGACAAAGATCCGGTAGTTGTCGTAGTCGAGTCGTTTCAGCGTCGCCTTCAGCATCGAGGCAATCACCGCCGATTCATCCCAGGCGGGAACGAGCACGGCCATGAAGGACGGGTCGGTCTTGAACAGATAGTAGCTCGCATAGGCGCGCCGGTGACGACTGTAGATCGTCGCGCCACGCCATATCCGGCGCCCGAAGTAGATCAGATCGACTGCAAGATCGTTGACCGCGAACAGGAGGAACCCCGCGCCCGCGAACAAGGCCAGCTCGGCCGCGACGCGACCAAGAAATTCTGCCGGAAGCATGAGCCGAGCCTAGTCGGCGGTGACGCGAAGCGCGGAAATCGGTGCTGAATAGGCTCGGTACACACAGGCCTCCTGAAGGGGCGAATCATCCGAGCACGCGGAGAAATACATAACTAAAGATAAACAACAAGTTTGGATGGTTAAGTCACCGTTCCGGCGGTTCGCAGATGGTGCATCGCCTCATTTGCAGCTAGCGCTCCCAGCGCGATGAGATGGTGGCCCATACCGATGATCGTCCTTTGCGCGGGGGCCACCGGAGCGGCGGCGCGAGGGAGCGTTCTCTACGCCGGCGGAGCCTGGGCGGTGGTCGACCACGGGACGGTGTGCGAGGCGTTGACCCGCTCCCAAAAGATCGCGCCGCATGACAAGGTGCAGGCCGAGGCGGGCATCAGCTTCACGCCCAATTATCGGAGGTGGGGAGAGTTCCACGTCCGCCTAAGCCGCGTCCCTCGCGGCGATGCCACGGTAATGCTCAACATCGGGAGCCAACCCTTCCTGCTGGTTGTGCGCGCCGACTGGGCATGGAGCCGGGGACCGGCACAGGCGCAGGCGATCATCGGTGCGATCAGACAGGCGACGACGATGAGTGTCACCAGCCGCGATGGGGCGGGCGTGCGCTTCTCTGATCCTTATCTGCTGGATGGCGCGCCGACCGCTATTGATGCGGCGGCGGCCCGATGTGCGCTCCGTGGCGCTGGCAAAATCCGGTAATCGCACCTAGATAACCAGTCTGCCATGAGTGCCGACACCAGCCTCATGCCCATCCCGGGCGTCGTCGACCCTGTGCCCGTGCGGCGCGAGGTGAAAGTGCGTGCCGACGGTTTGATCGAGCTCGTCGGGCTATCGAAGGAGCTTATCCGGGCAGAGCTGGAGACAGCGGGACTGGAGCCGAGGCAGGCGAAGCTGCGCGCGAAGCAGATCTGGCACTGGATCTATAATCGCGGCGTCTCCGATTTCGCGGCGATGAGCGACATCGCCAAGCCGCAGCGCGGATGGTTCGCCGAAAGGTTCGTCATTTCACGTCCCGAAGTGGTCGAGGCGCAGGTGTCGACAGACGGCACGCGTAAGTGGCTTCTGAAGACCCACGACGGACACGACTTCGAGATGGTGTTCATCCCCGATGCCGACCGCGGAACGCTCTGCGTGTCGAGCCAGGTCGGCTGCACGTTGAACTGCCGCTTCTGTCATACCGGCACGATGGCGCTGGTCCGGAACCTGGAGCCCGCGGAGATTGTCGGCCAGGTCATGCTTGCCCGCGACGCGCTCGGCGAATGGCCGAGCCAGCCGGAAGGCCGGATGCTCACCAACATCGTGATGATGGGCATGGGCGAGCCGCTCTACAATTTCGACAACGTCCGCGACGCGCTGAAGATCGTGATGGATGGGGACGGGCTCGGCCTTTCCCGCCGCCGGATCACGCTGTCGACCAGCGGCGTCGTGCCGATGATGGAGCGGGCGGGCGCGGAGATCGGCGTCAATCTCGCGGTCTCGCTGCACGCGGTGACCAAGGAAATCCGCGACGAGATCGTGCCGCTCAACCGCAAGTACGGGATCGAGCAATTGCTCGAGGCTTGCGCCGCTTATCCCGGCGCAAACAATGCGCGGCGCATCACGTTCGAATATGTGATGCTGAAGGACAAGAACGACAGCGACGAGCATGCGCGCGAGCTGGTCCGGCTGATCCGGCATTACCGGCTGCCGGCGAAGGTCAATCTGATCCCGTTCAATCCGTGGGGCGGCGCGCCATACGAATGCTCGACCGACGAGCGAATCCGATCGTTCAGCAACATCGTGTTCGAAGCGGGAATCTCGGCGCCCGTGCGAACTCCGCGCGGTCGCGACATCGACGCTGCGTGCGGCCAGCTGAAGACCGCGGCCGAGCGCAAGCGACGGGCACCCGCGCGCGCTGCTTAGCTTCGCTGCAATTGCTCTGGCGGCCGGCGCGGGCTGCGTCGGCGGCTCGATGAACGCTCTCGCTGGAGGCGGGACCTTCGCGACGCTTCCGGCCCTGATTGCACTCGGACTTCCCGCCAATCTTGCCAATGCAACCTCGAATGTCGCCCTCCTGCCCGGCGCCGCCGCGAGCGCGGCGGAATATAGAGACGAGCTTGCGCCGGTTGGCGGGATACCTGTCGGGACGTTGTCCGCGATCACCTTCGCTGGAGGCCTGATCGGCAGCGTACTTCTGGTGCTGACGCCGACACGGGCGTTCGACTTCATCATTCCGTGGCTGCTTCTGCTGGGCCTGCTCGTGATGCTATTCGGAACTAGCGCGTCAAACTGGCTTCACGCGCGGGTAGCGATTGGACGCCCGACGCTTGTCGTGGCTCAGGCGTTGCTCGGCATTTATGGCGGTTACTTCGGTGGCGGGGTAGGGCTGATGACCACTGCAACCTACGGCCTGCTGGCTGGAGCGGACCCTCGATCCTTGTTCTCGGTACGCACGTTGATGCTTGCGATCGCGAATTTCGCCGCGGCAATCATCTTCATCGCTGTCGGTCTGGTGATCTGGACGCTTTGCCTTCCAATGCTCCTCGGATCGGTTGCCGGCGGAATGCTCGGGGCAAAGCTTGGCAAGCGTCTTTCCCGCCGGCTGGTCAGGATCTGGACCCTGGCAGTCACGGCTGCGACAACGCTCGTATTTTTCATTCGCGCTTACGGCTGACACTTACTCGCGAGATTGCAGCGGGGTGAAGCGGGTGGCATGCGGGCGCCATGCTTGCACCGATCAGGCGTGCGCTGGTGAAGCAAGTGCGCGCCACCTTCAACGACCAGGCCAAGGGCGAACGCCCGATAGCCCGCTCCAGCAATGCGTTATTTCGCGCCGATTCGGTGATCTGGCGAGTCCATGGTGACGTAACCTCGATGATGGCCGGCGGCATTGCGGCGTTGTTGCTGCAGATGCTTCACCCGCAAGCCCTCGCCGGCGTGTGGGATCATAGCGACGTCCACCGGGACATGCTTGGCCGGCTCAGGCGAACTGCGCGGTTCATCGCTGTCACCACCTACGGCGACCGCGTCGCCGCCGAGGCCGCGATCAACAGGGTGCGGCGGATCCACGAGCAGGTCGGCGGCGCGTTGCCAGATGGGAAGCGGTACCGGGCGGACGATCCGCACCTGCTTGCCTGGGTGCACGTCGCGGGCGCAATGATGTTCCTTGAAGGATGGCGCCGCTACGCCGAGCCGCGAATGAGCAGTACTGACCAGGACGTTTACTTCCAGCAGGCGGGCGAAGTTGCCGAGTTGCTTGGAGCCGATCCGGTGCCGAGCTCCCGCGCCGGCGCCGAGCGGCTCGTGCGAGAGTTCAGGCATGAGCTTCGCGCCGATGATCGGAGTCGCGAATTTCGCGATCTGGTTCTCAACGCTCCGGCGGCCAGCCTGGCCGAACTTCCGATTCAGAGGCTGCTGACAGGCGCCGCTGTGGATCTGCTGCCGGATTGGGCTCGCGAACTTCACGATTTGCACCGGACGCCTCTTGTCAGTCCGCCGATCCGCGCCGCGACCTTCGGGCTGGCGAGTACATTGCGCTGGGCTTTTGCGGGCGAGGCCTATCGCTGAGCGTTCATGCGTGGCAATTCGCCGCCACCGCGTTTGGAGTTATGAAATGTCGCTGATCGGAAGGCTCATCAATCAGCTGCTTGCCAAGGGCAGCATCACGCTGAAGGAGCCCGGCAAGCCACCACAGACCTATGGCGGCGGCGGCGGCAAGCATCTTACCGTTCGGCTGACGGACCGCAGGGTTGCGTTCGACATCGCTCGCAATCCCGACTTGCGTTTCGGCGAAGCCTATATGGATGGCCGGGTGGTCATCGAGGACGGGTCGCTGCTCGACCTGCTCGAAATGATCAGCACCGTAAACCGGTGGGAAGACAAGGCTCCGGGATCCAGGGCAATTGCGAATGCGAAACGAAGCCTGTCGAAGTTGATGCGGCGCAACACGTTGAAGCGAGCGCGGCGCAACGTCGCTCATCACTATGATCTCAAGGACGATCTCTACGAACTCTTCCTCGATGAGGACAAACAATACAGCTGCGCCTACTTCACCGATCCGAAAAACAGCCTTGAACAGGCCCAGCTCGACAAGAAGGCGCATATTGCGGCGAAGCTCGCGCTAAAGCCGGGCCAACGCGTGCTCGACATCGGCTGCGGCTGGGGCGGCATGGCGCTGTTTCTGCACAAGGTCGCGGGCGTCGACGTGCTTGGGGTCACCTTGTCCGAGCACCAGCTCAAAATCGCCCGTGAAAGAGCGAACGCAGCCGGCGTCTCGGATCATGTGAAGTTCGAGCTGATCGACTATCGGCTGCTTGATCAGCAGTTCGATCGGATCGTGTCCGTCGGCATGTTCGAGCATGTCGGCGCTCGCCATTACGACGAGTTCTTCGCCAAGTGCCGGGAGCTGTTGAAGCCGGACGGCGTGATGCTGCTGCACACTATCGGCGCGCTCGGCGAGGCGGCAACGTCGCCCGACCCGTTCACCAACAAATATATCTTCCCCGGCTATCACATACCGTCGCTCAGCCAGATGGTCATTTCGAGTGAAAAGGTTCGGCTCATTGCCAGCGACGTCGAAATGCTGCGGCTCCATTATGCCTATACGCTTCGCCACTGGCTGGAGCGGGCAACCAAGGCGCGGGCGGACATCGAGGCGATGTACGACGCGCGCTTCTTCCGGATGTGGGAATTCTACCTCGTCGGGGGGATCGTGATGTTCGAGAGCGGAGCGGCCTGCAATTATCAGGTGCAGTGCGTTCGTGACCGTAACGCTGTGCCAATCACGCGCGATTATATGATCGAGGCCGAAAGGCGGTATCGGGAGGTTGGCGCGGCGCCCGCAGTCGCGAAGAAGCCGCGGAGCGCCGGCCGGAAGGTCGCCGAGCCTGCCTGACCCTTCAGTTCTGAGCGGCTGACGCTACGGCTGAGCGCCGCTTTCCTCTCTTGCTGGCCTGCCGGCGTTCGTCGGGAGTCAGCGTGCCGTCGTGGTTGGCATCCGCGATATCGAACTGCTGGAGCGCGGCCTTCTGAGCCTCCTCCAGCGACACCCGTCCGTCTCTGTTCGCGTCGGCAACGTCGAACATCCGCGCAATCGCGCTTCCGCGCATGTTGGCGTGACGCGTCTTCAGCTTTCCACTGGCGACCGCAGCTTCATATTCGGCGCGAGTGACCGCTCCATCCTTATTGGCGTCGGCGCGCGTAAACAGCGAAGGCGAGGTACTTCGGCGCCTTGCAGTTGCTCCGTTCTTGTTAGCTCGAGCGGCGCGAGCAGCATCGACTTCGGCAAGCGTGATTCGGCCGTCGTGATCGGTATCGAGCCGGTCGAATGCTTTGGCAGTGCGCTTGGGGGCGCTCTTCGCCATTCGGTCTTCGAACTTCGTCTTGCTGGCCGCAAGTTCGTCGCCGGTGATAAAGCCATCGCGATTTAGATCGAGCTGGTTGAACATTCTGGCGACATGCGCGGCAACACCCGATCGCGGCTGGTCGGAATTGAAGAAGCTCCGCCGTGCATGAGGAGCTTTCGATATCGACGCTGTGGTGGGCGCAGTCTGCGCGATTGCAACGCTGGTGGTGAACAGGGCGACGAGAACCGCGCCGCCGGAAACGAACTCCTTCATTCCGATAACCTCCGAAACGGACATTACCGAGCGCGCGGAGTGGTGAGGCAATCGGCGAGGGAATGCAACCGCCTCGCCGATGAGTTGTGCCAGCCGGGGAAGTGCGGATTAGCTGGTCGGATGTTCAATGTGGATCATCCGCACCTTCTGGCGTTCATCCGGTGTGATCCTGCCGTCGTGATTGAGGTCGGCCTTGTCGAAGTGAGCGAGCGCCGCGGTCTCCGCTTCCTGCAATGAAACGCGCCCGTCGTGGTTCGCATCCGCCATGTCAAACAGCCGGCCAGCGAAGCCCATGCCTGGCGCCATCGCGTGCATGCGCATTTCCCGCATCGGCGGCATCGGCGGCATCGGGGCCGCTCCATCTGGACTTCGCATCACGATGACCCGCTTTTCGCGCATTTGCGCGCGGCCATTCATGAACTCCTCGCGGCTGATTACGCCATCATGATTGGTGTCGAGCTTGTCGAACATCGCGCCTGGGTCGCCGTGAGCGGGCGCGCCGTCGTATTGAACGTTGAAGCGCATCTTTTCCATGTGATCGCGCATGCCGTCCATGTGCTGGCGCATGCCTTCCATATGCTCGTGCAGTTCGCCCATTCCGCGAAACATGGCATTCGCTTCTTCGCGCGTGACATAACCGTCGTGATTGGTGTCGAGGCGCTCGAACAGCTTTTTGACATGGGCGACGACCTCGTCCCGCGTCATGACGCGGTCCGACATGATCTTCACATGCATCTGCTGCTGGCTGTTGGATCGAGCTGCCATCGGAGCGCGTGGGGGTAGCGGTGAAGTGCCTTGAGCGACTCCGGGAGGCGTTGGGGGAGCCGACTGAGCGATCGCGACGGTAGCGGAAAGCGCGGCGAGGGCGCTCCCGATCAGGAATGCCTTCATGAGACCTGCTCCTCCTCTTATTATGGAAGAGGTACTAAACCGACGAAGCTTGCTGCAAATTGAACGGGGCCGAAACGGTTACCGCAAAACATATGGCTGGACGGTGATGTAGCCCCACTTCTGCTCCGGTCCGGCACGCCGGGTCCCGATCAGTGCATTGTGAACAATGTGGTCAGGGTCCGAAAACAAAGGTTCGCTCTCGACCAGCCAGATGGTTCTGATGTGTTGGGTGGCGGCCCCGGCGGCGAATTGCGCTGCACTCGCGGGAGTCAGCGAGACTACAGCCGGTGAACCGGCCCGGACTGGTCCTTTAATCCCGATCGCTGGATAGTCGGCGGGGATCCCACGCAACCGGTAGGTCGAGTTCGGTCCGACAGCTCTCAGCGGCAAGGCCGCGTCGTTGGGATAGGCCCAGACGACATCGTTCGATTGAACGTTGCGCTGCAAGAATGCGTCCGCGAGATCCCAGCGCTCGCTTGCGGGTCGGAGCGCCATGGCCATCGTGGCGGTGAAGAGCGTCGCAACGAGGGCGACGGACAAGGCGGTTCGCTCCTTCGCGTTGGCCGTTCGGGCAAGTGCCGCGCTGACGGAGAGATAGCAGGCGACCAGCGTAGGGGTCAGCGTTCGCGGGAGAAATACCGGGATGAAGAGAGCCGAGATCGCTGCCGTAAGCAGCGGCGGTCCCCACCATAGCAGCAGCACGGCCCGCTCGCCGCTCCAGCCCCTGATCTGCAAGCCGCCCACGATGGCGCGCTTGGCAAGGAGAAAAAGGATCAACGCGGCGACTGCCGAGAAGAAGGTCAGCACCTCGACTGGAATGCCATAGATGGCGAACAGGGTGAGCAGCATCTCGGGCTTCCAGGGGAGCCACCCGGTGCCCCAGTCGCGCGCTCGCCCGGCAATCAGCCACAGGCAGGGGAGATAGAGCAGGAGCACCACCCCGGCGGCGATCGTGCCTCGAACCAAGCGACCGCGCGTGGCTCCGCCTCCAAGCCATGCCGGGGTAAGCGCAGCCGCCAGGCATGCGGCATAAAGCAGGCCGAGCGCATGGCTCCATAGCGTGAGCTCGACGCCGGCGGCGAAGATCGCCCAGTCCCGCCAGTCGCCCGAGCCGCCGTCGCGAAATCCGCTCATCAGGCGCAGCAGCCCCAGCATGGCGAGCGCATAGGCAAAGGCCATCAAGGCATAGGGGCGTGCTTCCTGGCTATGCTCGACCAGCGTCGGTCCGCAGGCGGCGAGAAATCCTGCCACGCCCACGAGGAGCATGGGGTGGCCGCTTGGACGGAGCCGCTCGAACTCGCGTGCGCTAGCCATGACGACCGGCACGGTGAACACTCCAACCAGCACTGACGGCATCCGCAGCGCGATTTCGCTCCCGCCGAACAGGGTTCGCCACAGCTTCAGCAGCGAATAATAAAAGGGCGGATGGGTTTCGTACGTCGGGACGACGGTCCACAGCTCGTGCCAGCCGCGCGCCGAAAACCAGGCGCTATAGGCCTCGTCCAGCCAGAGCGGCCGCATGGAGAGTCCGATCAGCCTGACGGCAAGAGCAAGGGCGATGAATCCGATCATCAGCGCTCGTGGCGTGACAAGCTCCGCCGGGCGAACGTTGCTGGCCGTCGGTTGTATGGCGGACACCGCATTCATCTCGCCGGCAGCGCTACGGCAAGATGGTTAACACCCTGTAATGCGGCGTCCTCCGCATGGACAAATATCCGCGCATCGCTAGGAGGCGCGCGGTCGAGGCATTGCGGATTTATGAGCGATGGGGGTCGAAGCCGCTCCGGCGGTTGAAGTCGAGAACGGCAAGGGACCCTGGTGGGAATCGCCTTGGTGCCTCGCGCTCGTGGTGCTCGCGACGATGCTTCCGCTCGCCTATCCGCAAGTGCCGCCTTTGGTCGACCTGCTCGGACACATGGGCCGCTATCGGGTCGAGCTCGACCTCAACCACTCGCCGTTCCTGCAGCGCTATTATGATTATCACTGGGCCGCGATCGGCAATCTCGGCGTCGACTTGCTTGTCATCCCGCTGAGCAAGCTGTTTGGCCTGGAACCGGCGGTGAAGCTGATCGTCATCCTGATCCCGCCGTTGACGGCCGCAGGGTTTCTCTGGGTCGCTCGTGAGGTTCATGGCCGCGTCCCACCGAGCGCCTTCTTCGCGCTGCCCTTCATCTACGGCTACCCGTTCCTGTTCGGGTTCGTGAACTTCACCTTGTCGGTAGCGCTGGCGTTTCTTGCCTTTGGCCTCTGGCTGAGACTCGGACGGTTGGAGCGAACGACGCTTCGCGGTTGGCTGTTCGTCCCGATCTCGGTCGCGGTCTTCTTCTGCCATACTTACGGCTGGGGCCTGCTGGGACTGATGTGCTTCTCGGCCGACGCGGTACGACTGCACGATCGCGGCCGAAGCTGGTGGCGCGCCGGAATCGAGGCCGCGTTGCACACGGTGGTGATGGCGCTCCCGCTGCTCGTCATGTTGATCTGGCGGAGCGAGACCCACGGCGGCTCAACCTCGGCCTGGTTCGAATGGCGGGCGAAATGGCACTGGATCTATTCGGCGTTGCGCGACCGCTGGAAATGGTTCGACATCGGCTCGCTGATTGTTGCCGCGCTAGTCTTCGTGTTCGCGATCGTCAGCCGGAAGCTGACCTTGTCCCGCAATCTCGCGTTCTCCGCGATCGTGCTCGCAATCGCTTTCGTGATCCTGCCGCGGATCATCTTTGGGTCTGCTTATGCCGATATGCGGCTCGTGCCCTATCTGATGGCGGTTGCATTGCTCGCAATCCGCTTCCGTGGAGCTCCGGATCGCACCACCGCGCAAGTCCTGGCTGTACTCGGAATGCTGTTCTTCGCCACGCGCACTGTGGCGAATACGGTCAGCCTCGGCATGGCCGCGGACGATCAGAACGCCAAGATGAAGGCGATCGAGCTGATGCCGCGTGGCGCGCGCGTGATCAGCCTCGTCGGCATGACCTGCCAGGAATATTGGCCGATGCTTCGCAATGGCCATCTGGGCGCGATGGTGATCGTTCGCCGGGAAGGCTTCTCGAACGACCAATGGCTGCTCGAAGGGGTGAACCTGCTGGATCTCAAATATCGCGCCGCGGGATATTTTGCGGCCGACCCGTCGCAACTTGTGCGTCCGGACCATTGTCTTGACCCGCTTCACCGGATGATCGACACGTCGCTCAGCACGCTCCCGCGCAATGATTTCGACTATGTCTGGCTGATCGATCCGCCGGCCTATGATCCGGCGACCGTTGCCGATATGAAGCTGGTCTGGCGCGGACCCGGAAGTTTCCTCTACAAAACCCATCCATGACCGCGCTGTCGATTGTCGTTCCGTGCTTCAACGAGGAAGCATGCCTGGCCGAGCTTCATCAGCGGCTGAGTGCCGCTGCGCGCGAGGCGGCTGGCGAGGATTATGAGCTCGTGCTCGTGAACGATGGTTCCCGCGACGGCAGCTGGCAAATGATGCGCCGCATGGCGGAGTCCGATCCGCACGTCGTGGCCATCAATTTGTCCCGCAATCACGGTCACCAGCTGGCGCTCACGGCCGGCCTGGATTTGTGCCGGGGACAGTCGATCCTGATCATCGATGCGGACTTGCAGGATCCGCCTGAACTGCTGCCCGCGATGCTTAAATCAATGCGCGCGAATGATGCCGATGTGGTCTACGGCGTTCGCAAAAGCCGGGCCGGAGAAACCGCATTCAAGCGCGCCACGGCCCACGGCTTTTATCGACTGTTATCGCGAGCGACTGAGGTCGACATCCCTCTCGACGCGGGGGACTTCCGATTGATGAGTCGTCGGGCTCTCGATGCCCTGCTGGCAATGCCGGAGCAGGCGCGCTTCATCCGGGGGATGGTTGCCTGGATCGGGTTCAGGCAGAGCCCTTTCGCCTATGACCGGCAGGAGAGGTTTGCCGGAACAACGAAATATCCGTTCGGAAAGATGCTGCGGTTCGCGCTCGACGCCCTAACCAGTTTCTCCTCGGCGCCGCTGAAGCTTGCCAGCCATGCAGGATTGCTCCTGTCGATCGGGTCCGTGCTGCTTGTCCTGTACATCGGCTATGCGTGGCTGGCGGGACATAGCATTCAGGGTTGGACCTCGCTGATGCTCGTCGTCGTCGTACTCGGCGCGGTTCAGATGTTCGTTCTGGCGCTGATGGGCGAATATATCGGTCGTCTCTACAATGAGGCCAAGGGCCGACCTCTGTACATCGTTCAGGAAGTTGCAGGCGGCCCCGACAGAGGCTCTGCTCGGCTCGGCTATCTTGCGGATGCAACGGCGAAGAGCGACAGCCCCGGAGGCAAAGGCAAGCGTCCGACGAAGTGACGTTCAGCCGCGAAGACTTTCTCTAGCGCTGTGTTGATCGGGGCCGGTGGAAGGCTCACGTCGGCATTCTCCGCGCCCCGTACCTTCGATGCCGCGCGCTGGGCGACCGCGAGCGGGAACAACAGGCTGTTGAAGTAGCCGACCCGTTCGAGCTTCATCGGCGACCCCTCGATCAGCGCCTTGAGATCGCGCTTCGAATAGCGCCGCTTGTGGTGGTTCACGACATCGTGCGCCGACCACATCCATTGATGGGCCGGAACCGTCATCACGAACTTGCCTGTAGGCTTTAGCTTCTCGGCAATTGACGCGAGGGCAGCCACATCGTCGTCGATATGCTCGATCACGTCGAATGCGCCGATGAGATCGTAACTGCGGTCGGGCACGCCGGCGAGTTCGGGGAGCGGAGCGCTCATGACCTTTCGGCCGAGACGCCTTTCGGAGAGCGCGCGCGCTTGCTCGTCGAGCTCCAGGCCATCGACATGCCCAAAGCTGCCGAGCATCGCCAAATTGTGACCAGTGCCGCAACCGAGCTCCAGGATCTTGGCATCCTTCGGCAGACACGCCTCGCGCCGGATCAGATGGGCGAGTACCTCGCGGCGAGCCCGGTACCACCAGTGGCGGTCATCCAGCTCCGCCATTTGTTCGTAGACCACGCGTTCCATCAGCGAAAAACCAGCTGTCGATTGAGCGCGAATGTCGCAAGCGGAGTGACGAAAATCGCCGGGATCAGCGGCCACCAGGTCGGCCCATGGAACAATGGTCCGGTCAGGACCCAGGTGAAGATCTCGTTGAGCAGGAAGCCGGACGACTGCACAGCGACGAACTTCACTTTCAGCCGATGATCTTCCTCCCGGCCGTGCCCTCGGAAGCTCCAGCGGCTGTGCATCACGAAGCCGATGCTGACGGACACGAGAAAGGCGACCACCACCGCGAGGACCGGAGTCATCACGTAGGTCGCGAGGTACCAATAGATCGCGGAATACACGCCGGCGAGGAAGAAGCCGACGAGCGCGAAGCGAACCAATTGGAGGAAGGTCTCGTTAGAAAGGTTTAATCTTGAAGCCATGTTCCGGCTGCTTGCCGTTTACTGTTGACCGGCTACAGCCCGAAAAATGGCGGAAGGCAAGCTGGACGACTTCGAGGCGCGAGCGCTCCGCTTCATCGAGCAGCGATGGAAGCTGATCGTCTTCCTGATCTGGATCGGGGTCTGCCTCTGGTGGACCTACATGAGCTGGGCGCAGATCCGCTGGTTCGGTCTTGGCGATACCGACGACAATATGCGGATCATGCAAGTCCGCGCGCTGCTTCACGGCCAGGGCTGGTACGACCTTCGCGACTACCGAATGAACCCGCCCTTCGGCGCCAACATCCATTGGTCGCGCCTCGTCGATCTGCCGATCGCCGGACTTATCCTGGGCCTTAAGCCCTTTCTCGGTGGTGCGGCAGCGGAGCGCTGGGCGGTCGCGATCGCACCGATGCTTCCCTACTTGCTGCTGCTGTACTCGGTCGCGCTGACTGCCCGAAGGCTGATCGCCCCGGCGGCTTATCTGGCCGCGTTCCTCGCGCTGTTCTTCGCCCAGTCGAACAATGGCATGTTCTCCCCGGAACGCATCGACCATCACGGGTGGCAGCTCGCCCTTCTCGCGCTCAGCATCTCTTCGATCGCCGATCCGAACAAGGTTCGCGGCGGCATCGTGCTCGGCATATCGAGCGCGCTGTCGCTCGCCATCGGACTGGAGATGATCATCTATCTCGCCATCGCCGGTGTCGCGATGGTGCTATTCTGGATCGAGGACGCAGAGGAACGATCGAGGCTGCAGACCTATGCCGTATCACTCGGCGGCTCCACGGCCTTCTGCTTCCTGGTCTTCGCGTCGAACGACAACTGGCATGCCGTTTGCGATGCCCTGTCGCCAGTCTGGCTGTCAGATGCGCTGGTTGGCAGCGCGCTGATGCTTGGTCTCTCCTGTGTTTCGATCCCCGACTGGAAGAAGCGGTTGGCGCTGGCGCTCGGCGCGGGGATAATCATCGCCGGCTTCCACGCGCTGACATGGCCGCACTGCCTTTCGCGGCCCGAGGGCGTCTCGCCCGAGGTCGAGCGGCTGTGGCTCAGCCACGTCAAAGAGGCCCGGCCGTTCTACACTCACGGCTGGCGCATCGCGACGTTGATCATGACGCTTCCAGTCACCGGTTTGATCGGGTGGGGAGCCCTCGTCTGGTGGCACAGGGCAGAGCCCGAAATCCGGCGGCGAGTGATCGGCTCCGCGTTTCCGTGCCTTGCCGCCACGCTGCTGCTCTTTTGGCAGACACGGACGGGACCGGCGTCGCAAATGTTGGCGGTGGTAGGCAGCGCCGCGCTGATTTGCATTGTGCTTCCGCGGACCTGGAACAGCAACGCTTCTTCGGTCCGGATCCTGGTGACAGCCGTTGCCGTCGTCATCGGCTGTGGAGCGCTGGTGCCCATCATCATCGGGTTCATCCCCGAACCAAAGCCGACCGCACGAGATGCGGAGATCGGGAAGGCTAACCGCCTTTGCGGGTCAATGTGGGGACTGCATGCGGTGGCATTGCAACCCGCCGGCCGGGTGATGACCTTCGTTGACTTGGGCCCCAGGCTAATTACCCTCACTCACCACGACACGGTCGCGGGGCCTTATCACCGCAATGGTCAACAGATCGCTGACGTGATGAACTTCTGGCGTGGATCCGAGGCTCAGGCGCATGTTCTCGCTCAGAAATATCGTTCCAACTACGTGCTGAGCTGCCCGAACAGCTCGACGACCACGATCTTCACGGCCGAGGCACCGAAGGGCTTTTACGTGCAGCTGCAGCAGGGCCAGGTGCCGAAGTGGCTCACCCCGGTAAGCTTACCGAAGGATTCGCCGTATCGAATGTGGAAGGTCGTCGGCTAAGCGAGGACGTGCGGGAAGCTCTGCTTCAGGCCGTCGATGATGAACTGGGCAGCCAGCGCCGCGAGGATCACGCCGAGAATCCGGGTAATGACCGCTTCGACCCGTTCGCCGATCAGCCGCATTAGAGGCGCTGCAGCGAGCAGTGTTGCCATTGTCAGCAGCATGACAATGGTAATCGCCGCCAGGACGATTGCGACGTGAACCGGTGTCTCTGCGCGTGAAACCCATAGCATGGCGCTGGCGATGGAGCCCGGGCCGGCGATCATCGGCATGGCCATTGGAAAGACGCTGACGTCCTCTGCGTCCGGCGTTCCTTCGATCGAATGCGCTCGGCTCTCGCGCCGCGCCGTACGTCGCTCGAATACCATGTCGAGCGCGATGATGAACAGCATGATCCCCCCGGCGATCCGGAAGCTCGCCAGGCTGATCCCCAAGGCCTGAAGCATCGGCTTTCCGAGCAGCGCGAAGAACATCAGGATCGCCCAGGCAATCAGGCAGGATCGTATCGCCATCGCTCGACGGTGGACCGGCGAGGTGCCGCGCGTCAGGCCGACGAAAATGGGGGCGCATCCTGGCGGATCGATGATCACCAGGAAGGTGACGAGCGCCGAGCCGAACAGCTCGATCATCTGGTTTCGGGCGGTACGTTGTTGGTCAGGACCTGTGCGTAGTGCGACCCTCTCCACTGAAAGACGCGCAGCGTACGGCCGCCATTCTTGTCAACCTTCCAGTCCCAGCCAAGCGTCTTGTCGGCGGACTCGCCGCGGCCGCTGTCCTCGGGAGTGACTGTCGACTGCTTCGGAGTGAGCGCGCGCGGCGCCTTGATCGGCGCGCCGGACGCCTTGCCCCGGCAAGAAGCGGCCTGAACTCTAAGGGGCACAGTTACCGGCGCCGGTGATCCATCGGTGGTGACGGCACCGCCATCGTAAACCCAGCGCCAACCTGGCTTCGCGCGCTGCCAGACCGTTGTGAAATAACCGTGATGGACCCCGTCCGCGCCCCACCAGGGGCCGGTGTTGACCGCTGTCCTGCCGTCGCACGAAACGAAGCTCTGCGCCGGTGCCCAACGCACAGCCTTCGGAGGATCCTTGCGGTCCTTTAGGAACTGGTGAACCCAAACCGCCTGCGGCGTGAACATCACCGAATCACGGTCAGCCCATTTGCGGAACGCGGTCCACTGACCCTTCTTTTGAGCGTCCCTGATGAAGGCGTGCTCAGCATCGACCGCGGTCATCCCGGACGCCGGGGAGGAGGAGGCGGCAGCGGCGGCAAGCAACAACGCAGCGATCATAGTCCCTCCGGATCGGCAAGGCCCGCGCGGCGGTGAGCGGCAACGGCAGTGTTGCGAAGCAGGCAGGCGATGGTCATCGGCCCGACGCCGCCGGGCACTGGAGTGATTGCCCCCGCGACTTCGACAGCTTCACCGAAGGCCACGTCGCCCAGCAGCTTGCGGGTTCCGTCGGGTTGCTCGACCCGTTCCTGCCCGACATCGATCACCGCCGCACCCGGCTTCAGCCAATCGCCGCGGATCAGCTCGGCCCGACCGACGGCTGCGACCACGATGTCCGCACGGCGAACAGCTTCCGGCAAATCCCTGGTTCGGGAATGAGCGACAGTGACCGTGCAGCTCGCCCGGATCAGCAGTTGCGCCATCGGCTTCCCGACGATGTTGGACCGCCCAACGACGATCGCATCGAGACCAGAAAGATCGCCGAGTTCGTGCTGCAGAAGCATCAGGCAGCCGAGCGGCGTGCAGGGCACGAGTGCCTCAAGCCCTACCGCCAGACGACCGGCATTCATCGGATGGAAGCCATCAACGTCCTTTTCCGGATCGATCCGGAGCAGCACTGCCTGCTCGTCGATGTGTCGAGGCAAGGGCAGCTGAACGAGGATTCCGTCGACGGAGGGGTCCGCGTTGAGCTCGTCAACCAAAGCCATCAACTGGCCTTGCGACACGTCGGCAGGAAGCTTGTGCTCGAAGCTCTCCATGCCGGCTTCGATAGTGGCCTTGGCCTTTGAGCGAACATAGGCGGCGCTCGGCGGATGTTCGCCGACCAGCACCACCGCGAGTCCTGGAGCGCGACCCTGACCGGCTTTGAACGATGCGGCAACCTCAGCGACGCGCTGGCGCAGCCCGGCGGCGTAGGCCTTCCCGTCGATCAACCGAGCCGTCATTACATGCCGTAATATTGCATCACGACGCCACCGAGCAGTTTCTTGATCACCTGGATCAGGATCAGCACGACGAGCGGCGAGAAATCGATCCCTCCGAAATCCGGAAGTATCCGGCGGATCGGGCGGTACATCGGGGCGGTCAGCCGGTCGATGGCGACCGCGACGCTGCGCACGCCATGGGAGCTGGTGTTCAGGACGTTGAAGACAAACAGCCAGCTCAGCACCACCTGGGCGATGATGATCCAGGTCAGGATCGTGAGCAGCATATCGGCGATGTCGACGATGGCGATCAGCATGGGAGCCCGCTTAGCCGCGCGCTCGATTGGCTGCAATCAGGGCGCAAACCGCTCGGGCTCGGCGACGCTCAGGATTTCGGCGAAATCACCGGCCGGGTCGGACCATTCGGCAATCGGCGTCCATCCCCCGCCGAGCAGCAGCACGCGGCCGCCGCGCTCGCCATATTTGTGGCTATTCTCGACGTGAATCGAAGTCCCCTGTCCAAAAGCAAATTGGCGGCCGCAAACTTTGAACTCCACTTCGCGCCGGGCGACGAGATGGATTTCGATCCGCGACAGGATGTCGTTCCAGCGCGCTTCGTGCCGGAAGGCATCGACCGGGATGTCGCCGTCGAGCTCACGGTTGATCCGGGTGAGGAGGTTCAGGCTGAACTGGGCAGTCACTCCTTCCGGATCGTCGTAGGCCGCGATCAGCCGATCGATCGGCTTCACCCGATCCATGCCGATCAGCAATTGCGATCCCGGGCCGAGCAGCGCGCGGAACTGTCGAAGCAGATCGGTGGCGCTCCACGGCACGAAGTTGCCGATCGTCGAGCCAGGGAAAAAGCCGAGTTTGGGCAGGTGTTCGATCCCGCCTGGAAGCGTAAACGGACGAGCGAAATCGGCCACTACGGGAATGACGTCGAGCTTGGGGAAGCGCTGCTGAAGGTCGCTTGCGCTTTGCTCGAGATATTCGCCGGAGATGTCGACCGGGACGTAGGCTGCCGGAGAAATTGCTTCGAGGAGGATCGGCGTCTTGGTCTGCGATCCCGCCCCGAACTCAATCACGGCTGCGCCCTTCGGCACGCGAGACGCAACCTCGGGCATGATCCGATCGAAAATCGCCGTCTCTGTGCGCGTCGGATAATATGAGGGCAGCCGGGTGATCTCGTCGAACAGCTCGGACCCGCGGCGGTCGTAGAGCCAGCGCGCCGGGATCGCGGGGACCGGCGCCGACAGGCCGGCGGTCACATCCTGGCCGAAATGCTTCGTTTGTGGATCAAGCGTCGCGAGCAAGGCGCACCCCCGTGAATTGCCAGCGTGCGCTTGGCGGAAAGAAGTTGCGATAGGAGGCGCGGCTGTGTCCGCGCGGCGTCGCGCAGCTCGCCCCTTTGAGGACGAGCTGTCCGGACATGAACTTGCCATTATACTCGCCGACCGCGCCTTCGGCGGGCGCGAAGCCGGGGTAGGAAGCGAAGGCGCTCTGGGTCCACTCCCAGACATCTCCGAACAGTCCACCGCCGGCATCAGGGAGCACCGGACCCGCGTGATCCAGTTGATTGCCGATCAATGGATCGGTCGATCCGGCGAAATCTTCCCATTCGGCTTCGGTCGGCAGCCGCGCACCGGCCCACCGGGCGAAGGCATCGGCCTCGTAATGGCTGACGTGGGCGACGGGGGCCGACCAATCGATCTCGCGTCTTCCCGCGAGGGTGAATTCCGAACCGTCATCGTGCCAGTAGAGCGGCGCTTCGATCCGTTCCTGCTGAACCCAGGCCCAGCCGTCGGATAGCCAAAGGCCAGGTGTCCGGTAGCCGTCGTCCCGAATGAACTCTCGCCATTCCTGATTGCTGATCCGTCGGTTCGCCAAGTCGTGCGCGGCGAGGAAAACACGATGACGCGGCCCCTCGCTGTCGAAAGCGAAGCTCCCGCTGGCGGCACCGATTTCCACGACACCCTCGCGGCCGCGCTGCCAACTCTGAGGCTCGACCGCAAAGCAAGCGGCTGCCGATGCTTCCCCATAAGAGGGCTCAAGCGGGTTCTCCGCCAGCGTTGCTAGGATGTCGGCGAGGAACAGCTCCTGGTGTTGCTGCTCGTGATTGATGCCGAGCTCGATCAGCTCCAGCGCCTCTGGGGCGAGGTGGGGCAGCGCACGCTCCAGCGATTCGTCGACGTGAGCTCGATAGCCGCGCACGTCGTCCAGCGGCGGGCGGCTGAGCATCCCTCGTCGCGGACGCGCATGGCGCGGCCCCTCCGCTTCATAATAGCTGTTGAACAGGAATGCGTAGCGCTCGTCGAACGGCGTGTAGCCCAACACATGATCGCGCAGGACAAAGGTCTCGAAGAACCAGGTCGTGTGAGCAAGATGCCACTTGGCCGGGGATGCATCCGGAAACGGCTGGATCGTCGCATCCGCATCGGACAGCGGCGCGGCAAGATCGAGCGTCAGCTTTCGGGTAGCGAATAGCCGCTCGCCAATCGGAGCCACGGTCTTTTCCGGGCTTGATGCCGAATCCGCCCTCGCCATGCCGGGCCCCCTGCCATGAAACAAGTGTCGGGAAAAGAACAAAGTTCGCTAAATGTTCCGGTTGGCTATTTGTTGTGCTTCACGCCGCCATAAGGTTCGGCCTGCAGCAGGCCGGCGAGATGGGCTGCATTCGCCGCGAGGATACCCGCCAATCCACTCACATCATCGGGCACCTTTGGCAGATCCTTGAAGTCCGTCTTGTGCATCGCTTCGCCGACCCAATAGCAGGCCGCCTGGGCGGCAACGGTCCAGCCCGTGTCGTTGAGCGCCTGGAGCAGCTCGGCAGTCACGTGATGGGCTCCATCCTCATTGCCGACGATGCCGACCACGGCGACCTTGCCGAAGTTCGGCATTCGGCCGCGATCGTCCGTTTCGCTGAAGAAGGCATCCATTCGCTCGAGCACCCGTTTCGCGACGCTCGAAGGCTGGCCAAGCCAGATCGGAGTGCCGAAGATCAGGATGTCGCAGTCGAGGATTCGGCGGCGAATGTCGGGCCAGGCATCGCCTGGGCCCTCATCGGAGCTGACGCCGGGCTTGATGTCATGGTCTGCGATCCGGACCGTATCCCGCACATCGACACCATGCTTGCGCAGTTCGCCGGCGATTAGATCGATCATCTTGTCGGTTGACGACGGCTCTCCGCCGCTTCGCTTCAAGGTGCAGTTGATTGGAATCGCCGAAAGCGCCACGCGCCGTCTCCTTTTAAGGGAACGTGTGCACAACCGCCGCGAACCTTATTTGTGTCCCGGCGATCCTACCGGCTTTGGCCTAGGTCCTGGTTGCTCCGGGCTTCCACAGCACATCGCCGCCCTCGAGCGACGCGACGTGGCGTGCGGTGACGAACAGGTGGTCCGATAGACGGTTCAGATAAGCGAGCAGCTGCGGGTTAAGCTGTTCTGACTCGGCGAGGGCAACGGTCGCCCGCTCAGCCCGGCGAACGATCGCGCGGGCGAGGTGGAGCGCCGCAACGCCCGCGGACCCGCCGGGAAGTATGAAGCTTTCCAACGGAGCGAGACCGGTGTTCATCAGGTCGATGTCGCTCTCCAGCCGCTTCACCTGCGAGGTGACGATGCGCAGCGCACCGTCGATCTCGCCTGGCGTTGCGACGTCGGCCCCGAGATCGAAGAGGTCGTTCTGGATCTCTCTAAGCTGTTCGGAAATCGGCCCTTCTTCGAGGAGTGCGATGGCAACGCCGATGGCGGCGTTCGCTTCGTCGACCTCACCGATAGCGGTCATGCGCAGGCTGGATTTGCTGACCCTGCTACCGTCGACGAGGCCAGCGGTGCCCTTGTCGCCCGTGCGCGTGTAGATCTTGTTCAGCTTGACCACTTAGTGGCTCGACGATGCCCCGGCGACTACCAGGATCAGGATCACGATGACGATGGCCACCGCCTGAAAAAGCACCCGGCGGCGCATCCACATCTGCGACTGCTCGCCGCTCAGGTCCTTTCCCGATGCCATGGCAATGACGCCGCGGACGAGGACGTAGACGACGCCGGCCATCGCCAGCAGCAGGAGGATGAGCAGCAGGACGCGCATGCGCGCTCTTTAGGCTTCCTGCAGGCGAAAGCCAGACGGCAGATCGCCTTCCAGCAGACCCTTCACCAGTTGAGGCCCATCGATACCTTCGTCGCGCATCGCCGCAAGGGTCGGGGCAAAATCCCGCTTGGCGAGGCGCCGGCCATCTTCGTGAGTGACCAAGGGGTGATGCAGATATGTCGGCTCGGGCAATCCGAGCAGGGTCTGAAGCAGGCGCTGAATGGGCGTCGAGGGCCGCAGGTCGGTACCGCGCACGACCGTCGTCACGCAGCTGTCCGCATCATCGACGACGCAGGAAAGGTGGTAGGAAGCCGGCGCGTCCTTACGGGCCAGGATCGCGTCGCCGATGTCTTCCGGCCGGGCCGTAAACCGTCTGCCATCCGCCTCCGCCCAGGACGGCAACCCAGCTAGCTCCAGCGCCATTCTTGAATTGAGCCGCCAGCTGTGAAGGGTCGTCGTCCGCCGTTGGGGGTCGTCGGGAAGATTTCGGCAGGTGCCCGGATAGGATGTCGCGGCATCGCCATGCGGCGCGGTCAGCGACTGGGCGATATCGGCGCGGGTGCAGAAGCAGGCGTAGGCGAGGCCACGTGATTGCAATTCGTCCAGCGCGGCCCGGTACTGCGCCGTCCGCTCCGACTGAATCAGCACCGGATAATCCCACTCCAGCCCGAGCCAATGCAGATCCTCGAAAATCCCGTCGATGAACTCCAGTTTGCACCGCGTCTGGTCGAGGTCCTCGATACGCAGCCGGAACTTTCCTCCCTCTTCGCGCGCTCGGGCATGACCAATGGCGGCGCTATAGGCGTGCCCAAGGTGCAGACGACCGGACGGAGAGGGCGCGAACCGCGTCACAATCATGATCGGTGTTGCTCAAAGGACTCTTGACGCTGAGTCATTGGAAATGCTGTCATAGGCATGTCACGCCGGGTTGGCATCCGACGGACAAGAAGGGAAGACGGGCCGTATCGCCCGCTCCTCCAAGGCCCTTCACGGGGCATGTGCGACGAGGCCGGGGAGCTGGAGTTCGGACCGAACCGAACGAAAGGCTGTTGGCGCTCGCATGTACCACCCCGAGCTGATCCGCCATCCCGAGAGCTGCCCGGCGCTGGTGCTCAACGCCGACTATACGCCGCTTAGCTATTATCCGCTGTCGCTGTGGCCGTGGCAGACGGCGATCAAGGCGATGTTCCTGGAGCGCGTCGACGTCGTCGCCCACTACGACCGCGAGGTACACAGCCCGAGCATGGCGCTGAAGCTGCCGAGCGTCATTGCGCTGCGCGATTACGTCCGACCCAACGAATATCCGGCGTTCACCCGGTTCAACCTGTTCCTCCGCGACAAGTTCAGCTGCGTCTATTGCGGGTCGAAGAAGGAGCTGACCTTCGACCATGTCGTACCGCGAGCGCACGGCGGGCGAACGATGTGGGAAAATGTCGCCACCGCCTGTGCCCCCTGCAACCTGCGCAAAGGCGGCCGCACGCCGGCCGAGGCGCATATGCACATCATGCGCGAACCGATCCGCCCGACAACATGGCAGCTGCAGGAGCATGGCCGGGCCTTCCCGCCGAACTATCTGCACGAGAGCTGGCGCGATTATCTTTACTGGGATGTCGAGCTGCTGCCTTGACCGTCCGGCGGCTCAGCCTCGGATACACGAGTGTGTCGATTGCGCCTGTCGCTGCGGCCGCAATGCTGTTGCCGTCTCTGCTCGGCAGATCAGGAGCAATTCTAGTCGTAGTCTTGGCACTGCCGTGGCTTGCATGGCGCTACGATAACGAGACTGGCGCCTTCCTGCCGTTGGCGGTCCTGTTGCTTCTCGTCCTTGGGGTCCTGGCGTTGCTTCTGTTCCTCGTGACGCTCGTTTTCTTCGCACCTCATTAACCATTTCCATTTAGCTCTCGGCGGCATGGAAATTCGTTATCCTGCCGCACCCGATGAACGTCCGCGCCTGCTTGTCGTCGAGCCGAACCGGAGCAACCTCGGCATACTCGCACGGCGGCTGACGGAGGCGGGATTTCGCGTCACGACTGCGGACTGCGGCGCAGCCGGGATCGCCGAGCTGTACCGCTATCCGATCGACCTCGTGCTGGCCGAGCTCAACATGCCGCGCATGAGCGGCGCCGAGCTCGCTCGCGCCGTTCGCGGCGAGGCGCAATGGAACGACATTCCGGTCATGCTGATCACCGGCAAGTCCGAACCCAGGGGCGCAGTGCGTGGCTATGAAGCCGGCGCCGACGACGTGATCCTGAAGCCATTCCACTTCGAAGTGCTGGTGGCTCGCATCGAACGGCGGATCGCACGCGCTCGGGCGATCAAGCGGTTGCGCGAAGATAATGCTGCGCTCGATGCACGTGTGGTCGAACGCGCGATCCAGATCGGGGAATTGCGCGACGAGCTGAAAGCGGTGCGGATCAGGGGCTCGGCCGCGCTTTAATCCTCCCCGGAACGGGGAGGGGGACCATTCACCGAAGAGTGAATGGTGGAGGGGGCCCACAGATGTTGCAGTGCCCGACCGTGGGCCCCCACCACCATCCTTCGCCTTAGGCTCAGGACGGTCCCCCTCCCCGTCCCGGGGAGGAGTTGAGGAATTCGCGTACCGCCGGCCCCACATCACTCCGGTCCAGCGCCATCGCCAAGTTCGCGATCACGAAACCCGCCGCGCTGCCGCAATCGTAGCGCTGGCCCTCGAAGCGATAGGCGTGGAAGGGCTGATTGCCGATCAGCTTGGCCATCGCGTCGGTCAGCTGGATCTCGCCGCCTGCGCCTTTCTCCTGCGCGTCGAGCGCGCGCATGACTTCGGGCTGCAGGATGTAGCGGCCGGGAAGCATCAGGTTGGACGGCGCGGTGCCCGGGGCCGGCTTCTCCACCATACCGCGGATTTCGGTCAGCCGGCCGTCGGTCGCGCCAGGCTCGATCACGCCGTATTTGTGGGTGTCGCGGTCAGGCACCTCGAGCGCGGCGACGATGTTGCCCCCGACCTTCTCATAGGCCTCGACCATCTGCGCGAGGCAGTTGGGCTTGCCGACCATCAGCTCGTCCGGGAGCAGTACCGCGAAGGGTTCGTCGCCGACGATGTCGCGAGCGCACCACACGGCATGGCCGAGCCCAAGCGGCTGCTGCTGGCGGACGCTGACCACCTCGCCGAATCGCGCGTTGGACGGCTCCAGCACGTCGAGGCTTTTGTTCTTACCCTTCAGCGTCGCTTCGAGCTCGTAGGCCTGGTCGAAATAGTCGACGAGTGCCGACTTGCCGCGACCGGTGACGAAGATCAGCTCCTCGATCCCCGCTTCGCGTGCCTCATCGACCGCATATTGGATCAGCGGCCGGTCGACGATCGTGATCATCTCCTTGGGGATGCTCTTGGTGGCGGGCAGCAGGCGGGTCCCGAGACCGGCGACGGGAAACACCGCCTTGCGAACGCGATTGGCCATAGAAGCTTAGTCTCCGGGAGTGACGGACGTCTGGTTGGTAGTGACCGGACCCGGGGCGGTTCCGGCCGGCTCGGATGGCGCAGCACCGCCGGTCGGCGGCGGCAGATCGAAAGGATCGGCCGCGCGCGGCTGGGAACGCTTGACCAGTTCGTCGACACGGTCGGGGCGGGCGTAGGTCGGTGGGGTCAGCAGCTGCTGCACTGTCGGGGTCGCTCGAGCCATCGCCGGCTTGACTGGCAGTGGGCGTCCCGCCCGCGGCTGGAGGTCCGCGACGCGTCCGCAGCCCGCGAGCAGCAGCGCGGTCGAAAGGCAGATAATTCGCTTGTGCCTCATGGCCTTCCGCCTAGCCGCTCTCCCGAGGTTTCGCCAGCTTGCCCGACTGTCGGACCGCTCCTATCCACGCGCCATGCGACTAATCGTGATGACGGCGGGCCTGTTCGCCCTCGCGGCCTGCCATCCGCAGGCCAATCAGCAGCCCGCTTCCAATGAGGCAGCACCTGCAGCCGACACTGGCGTGAAGGGCGTTCACCGCGATGCCAAGGGCAAGCCGGCTCCAGCTGCAACGTTCAACGACCCCGACGGTAAGCCGGTGACGCTCGCGAGCTTCAAGGGAAAGCCGGTGCTGGTGAACCTCTGGGCGAGCTGGTGCGCGCCGTGCGTCAAGGAATTGCCGACCCTCGACCAACTGGCGCGCAAGGGCGACGTCCAAGTGGCGGCGGTGAGCCAGGATGATGGTCCGCACGCCTCCGTCGTCGCCTTTCTCCAGGCGCACAAGATCGCGACTCTGGAGCCTTACCAAGACCCGAAGATGGCGCTCTCGGGAGCGTTGGGCCCCGACACCGTGTTGCCGACCTCGATCCTGATCGACGCGAACGGCAAGGAAGTCTGGCGCTACGTCGGCGATCTCGATTGGACGAGCCCCGAGGCGGCTAAGCTTCTTGAGGAAGCCGGCGCCCCTTCGAGACCAGGCTGAGCACTCGCCCGTCGATTGCCGCCAGTCCGAGGGCGATTAGCAGCAGGCCCGCGAATTCCGGAGGCGCTAGCGTCTCGCCGAGGAACAGTCCGCCGAGCAGAATAGCGACCGGCGGCACCAGCAGGGTAACCAGTAGCGCGTTGGTCGCTCCGGACGTCGCGATCAGCCTGAAATAAAGCACGTAGCCAAATGCCGTGCACAGTAGCGCCAGTGCAAGAATGGCTCCCAAGGCCGTCAAAGGCGGGAACGCGTGCGTCCACGGGCGATCGACGAGCATGGACAGGGGAAGCATCATCGCTGCACCGGCGGTCAGCTGGCCGGTGGTGACACTGAGCGGCGAAATGCCCTGCTTGCGGAAGCGGCGTGCCCAGACCGCCGCGAGCGCATAACTGAGCGAAGCCGCGACGCAGGCCAGTTGCGAGATGGCCGAGTTGCCTAGGCTCGAAAGGAGCGACGGACCGATCATTGTCGCGACGCCGCCAAAGCCAAGGAGAACTCCAACCACCTTGCGCGCGTTCATCCGCTCGTCGTGGGTGAGGAAGTGCGCGACGATCACGCCCCAGATCGGGGTGGTCGCGTTGAGGATCGAGGCAAGTCCGCTGGCGATGTGCGTCTGTCCCCAGCCGAACAGGGTGAACGGCAGGGCGTTGTTGAGGAGAGCTAGCAGGAAAATTGAGCCCCACGCCGAACGCGGCAATCCGATGGCCTGCCCTTTCCAGCCTATGTAAGCCCACATCGCAGCGGCCGCGAACGTAAGGCGCAGCCAGACATAGGTCAGCGGCGGCACATGACGGACCGCAACGCCGATGAAGAAAAAGGCACCGCCCCAGATCACGGCCAGGCCGAGCAGGATCAGCCAGTCGCTGCGGTTCATTTGCGTTCGGATCACCGGCGTTTCGTAAACGTCGGGGGCGCCGGCGGCGTCCGCGCAATTGCGCTCGAACTCGGAAGGCTCGATCGGCTTCATAATGTGCTGGTTTTATCAGTTAGCACCCAGCCCCTGCCAACAAATGGGGGGTTATCGCCAATAAGCTCAGCTTATCAGTCGCGCAGGAGCTCGTTGATGCTCGTTTTCGATCTGGTCCGTTCGTCGACTCGTTTGACGATGACTGCGCAGGCCAGTGAGGGTCCGCCGTTCTTCCCCGGCAGAGCCCCAGGGACGACGACCGAATATTCCGGCACTCTGCCGTAGCAGAGTTCTCCGGTCGTCCGATTGACGATCTTGGTCGAAGCGCCAAGAAACACACCCATCGAAAGCACCGATCCCCGCTCGACGATGACGCCTTCGGCAACTTCGGATCGGGCACCAACGAAGCAATCGTCCTCAATGATCACCGGGCCAGCCTGCAACGGCTCCAGCACCCCGCCGATGCCCGCGCCGCCAGAGATGTGGACGTTTCGGCCGATCTGGGCACAGCTTCCGACGGTCGCCCAGGTGTCGACCATCGTGCCTTCACCGACCCGGGCACCGATGTTGACGAAGCTCGGCATCAAAACAGCGCCTGGCGCAACATAGGCGCCCCTGCGGACGATCGCACCGGGAACTGCTCGAAAGGCTGCGTCGGCAAATTCCTTCTCGCCCCAGCCGGCGAACTTCGATGGGACCTTGTCCCACCAATGCGCGCCTCCGGGACCGCCGCCGATTGCCTCCATCGGGTTGAGGCGAAACGACAGGAGTACCGCTTTCTTCAACCACTGATGTACGTTCCAGCCGTCATCCTGCTTCTCGGCGATCCGCGCTTCCCCGCTGTCGAGCGCCGCGATGGCTGTATCAACCGCCAGCCTGACCTCGCCTTTCGTTGTGGGTCCGATCGCGTCGCGCTCGTCCCATGCGCGCTCGATGATGGAGCGCAGCTCATCCGACATGTTCGTCCCCCAAGATTCCTTCAAGCCAGTCGCCGATGTCAGTCACACGCTCATCGATGACCGCTTCGTCGTAGCCGTGATTCCCCCGCTCCGACCCATTGTCGACCCAAATTGTCGTCATCCCGAGCTGCTTCGCCGGAACGAGGTTCTGAACCATGTCGTCCGCCAACAGCGCATGTTTCGGATCGATGTCGAATCGACGGCACAGCAATTCGTACCCATGCGGATCAGGCTTGGGCCGAAGCTCGCTCGCGTGAATGTCGTGCAGATCCTCGAAATGCTCGTGCACCCCGATCGCATCCAGCACCCGGCGCGCATAAGGCGCGTCGCCGTTGGTAAAGACGAAGCGCCGCCCCGGCAGTTGCGGCAACAAGCGTCCAAGACGTTCATCCGCCTGAACCCGATCGAGTGGGATGTCGTGCACGTCTTCAAGAAAGTCGTGCGGGTCCACGTCGTGCTCCCGCATCAGGCCGGCGAGCGTCGTTCCGTGGGCGTGAAAATGAGCCTTCTGAACCCGTTTGGCCTCTTGGAGATCAACCCCGAGCAGCCGCTCGATATAGGCACCCATGCGCTCGTCGATCAGCGCAAACAGGCCTGTGGAGGCCGGGTAAAGACAATTGTCGAGGTCGAACACCCAGTCGCGTATATGGGAGAAGCGGCGGTCCATGAGCGCTGTCGCGCCTAGCGTGTCATGGGCTTTAAGCAAATTGAAAGGAATTATAAACCATAACATATGCTGGGAAGCCGTGATATTTCAACGGCTTGAGCGGAGAGCGGATAATGAACAGGCGGCTATTGGCCACCAGCGCGTGCATGCTGGCCATGTCTTTCAGTCTGAGCGCATGCGGCGGCAGCGGTGGCGGCGGCGTCTCGCCGATCCCGACTCCGACTCCAACGCCTACTCCGACGCCAACCCCGACTCCGACCCCAACGCCTACCCCGACTCCAACGCCGACACCCACCCCGACTCCAACTCCAACGCCCGGCACAAATTTCAACACGGCAGAATATCAGAACTCGGCATATTCAGTCGCGGCGAATGCGATCGCGGCGTACAACGCCGGCGCGAGTGGCCAGGGCATCAAGATCGGCATCGTCGACACAGGGGTAAACCCAGCCCTGTCGGAATTCACTGGTCGAATCGATCCGGCGTCTGGAGATGTCGCCGGCACCCGCGGAGTGAGCGACGATGACGGCCACGGCACTGCAGTGACGGCAGTCGCCGCAGCGGCGCGAAACAACCAGAACACGATGGGCGTCGCGTTCAACGCAACGATCGTCAGCGAGCGGGCCGACGATCCGAACTCGTGCAGCGGCACGAAGGGGTGCCAGTTTTCGGACACATCTATCGCGAGCGGTATCGATGCGGCGCGAGTCGCTGGAGCTCGGGTAATCAACCTGTCGCTCGGTGGATCGACGCCCGGTACGACGTTGCTGAATGCGATGCAGCGCGCGGTGAATGCCGGCATCGTGCTGGTCATTGCCGCGGGCAATGATGGCACTGACCCTACGAAGGGTGCCAATTCCGACCCATTTGCGCTCATCCCCGCCCAGGACTTTCCGGGCTCCGTGATCATCGCCGGCTCGGTCGGCGTCAATAACGGCGCGGGCGGGGTCGATACCAGTACGATCTCGACCTTCTCGAATCGCGCAGGCAACGGTGCAGCCTTCACGTTGATGGCGCTGGGCTTCAAGGACGAAGCGCCGGACAATACCGGAACCGAGTTCCTGTGGAACGGAACCAGCTTTTCCACCCCGACGATCGCGGGTGCGGTCGCTCTGATGGCGCAGGCTTTCCCCAACCTCACCGGCAAGCAGATTGTCAGCATCCTGTTCCAGACGGCCGACGACCTCGGAACGCCCGGAGTGGACTCGGTCTACGGAAATGGGCGTCTCGACATTCAGCGCGCCTTCCAGCCGGTTGGAGCGACCACGCTCGCCAACAGCAAGACACCCGTGACCGGAACTGGTGCCGATCTACCCACAGCGGCCGGCGATGCCGGCACCACCGGAACGATGGGCGCAATCATTCTTGATGGCTACAATCGCGCCTACGTCCTGAACCTCGCCAAGACATTGCGGCAGGCCGCGGTCGATCATCCGCTGACGCGGTCGCTTCAGAACGGGATTCGGGTCAACACCGCCCAGGCTGGTCCGCTGACCATCGCGATGACTGTCAATGAGAGATACGATCACCTTGAGGGCTACTCGCTCGATCGGCTCGGGATCGGTCCGGACGATCTCAGGAAGTCGAGGCTGATCGCCGGGTCCGCGATCGCGAAGCTCGACAACAAGACCGCTGTCGCGTTCGGCTTTGCGCAAGGCGCGAAGGAGATGGAACGCCAGCTCTCCGGCGCCAACGCAGGGTCATTCCTGATCGCGAGCGATATTACCGGCACGCCCGGCTTCTCCGCCAAGCGAAACGGCAGCATGGCCGTCCGGCATCAGTTCGGCGGCGTGGGCATCACCTTCTCGGGTGAGACTGGCGACGTCTGGCAGGACGTGCAGACGAGCGCGACCGGCTCACCTTATCGCCTGACCTCGCTTGCTGCTGACAAGCGGCTCGGCCGAAGCTGGTTCTCGTTCGGTATGAGTCGCCTGGACGAGAAGCAAACCCTGCTCGGCGGGAGGCTTCTCGGCATCCTCGGGGGCGGTGGGTCGACGACCTTGTTCCTCGACGCCGAGGCCCGTCACGATTTCGGTCAAGGATGGACCACCTCGCTAACGGCGCGCCGCGGCTGGACGGATTTCGCCGGAGGGAAGTTCCAGACGGGGGCCTATGCCTTCGATCTTGCCAAGGTGGGACTGCTGTCGAGCCATGACGCGCTCGGCCTGAGGTTCGCGCAGCCGCTTCGTGTTGATCGCGGCGGCTTCTCGATGATGCTGCCAACCTCCTACGACTATACGACCGACCTCGCGACTGAGACGCTGAGCACGATGTCGCTTCGGCCGAGCGGGCGCGAACTCGACGCGGAGCTGAGTTATGGCGCAACGCTGATCGGCGGCAATGCCTGGTTCGGCGGGAACCTGTTCGTCCGCAGGCAGCCGGGCAACATCGCCAGCATGCCGGTCGATACCGGAGCGGCGCTGCGCTTCAGCCTCGGCTTCTAAGGGATCGGCGCCGACCGACCTTGCAGCTCAGACGGTGAAGCTTTCCCCGCACCCACAGGCGCCCTTGGCATTGGGGTTGTCGAACACGAAGCCGGCCGCGAAATCGTCCTCGCGCCAATCCATTGTCGAGCCGATCAGGTAAAGCACCGAGGATCCGTCGACATAGAAAGTGCCGGCCGGAGTTTCGATCTTCTCATCGAACGGCTGCTCCTCGGTGACGTAATCGACCGAGTAAGCGAGGCCCGAGCAGCCGCGGCGGGGCGTAGATAGTTTCACTCCGATCGCGCCTTCAGGAGCGCGGCCCATCAGCTCGGCGATTCGTGCTTCCGCCGCCGAAGTGAGGGTGATCGCCGCAGGACGGGCGCGGAGTTTCGATTCCTTGTTCACAGCATTCCCAATTCTAATCTCGCCTCGTCGCTCATTTTCGAGGGGTCCCATGGCGGATCCCAGACCAGGTTCACGACCGCATCCCGGATGCCGGGCACCGAAAGCACCCGAAGCTCGACTTCGTTCGGCAACGATTCCGCGACCGGACAGTGCGGTGTAGTCAACGTCATCGTGATCGTCGCGTCGCCATCCTCATCGATGTCCACGCCGTAGATGAGCCCGAGTTCGTAGATGTCGACCGGAATCTCCGGGTCATAGATCGACTTCAGCACCTCCACGACCGACGCCTGGAGATCGCTTCCGGCGCCACCTTTCGACTCGTCCTTCTCTCCGGCGAGGAAGCCGGCGAGATAGTCCTTCTTGCGCTCGAAGTTCTCGGTCACGCGCCCCCGCGGCGGCGTGCTTACCGCTTCGACCTCCTC
The DNA here is from genome assembly GCA_036376635.1 of Sphingomicrobium sp. GTDB lineage: Bacteria > Pseudomonadota > Alphaproteobacteria > Sphingomonadales > Sphingomonadaceae > Sphingomicrobium. Next base: position 3,639 of record DASUZY010000025.1, on the reverse strand, counting down.
GGTCTCGATCCTTCGTTCCTCGTTCATCCGAAGATCCGCTTCACCTGTTCTATCCCGCGCACCAGCGCCTCGATGTCCGAGCTGTCGCTGTGCGCCGCGAAGCTCGCCCGCGCCGTCGCCGGAACGCAGAGCCATTCCATCAGCGGTTGAGCGCAATGGTGTCCGGCACGGACCGCGACGCCCGCATCGTCCAATATGGTGGCGGTGTCGTGCGGATGTACCCCATCGACGTTGAAGCTGACGATGCCCGCGCTGTCTTCGGGCCCGTACAATGTCACTCCGGGTATAGCCGAAAGCGCCGCGCGGGCTTCGCCGACCAGCGCGCATTCGTGGGCGTGAATGGCATCGAGCGCGAGGCCTTCGACCCATTTCACCGCTGCGTGCAGCCCGATCGCGCCGACGATGTGCGGCGTTCCCGCCTCGAACCGGGCCGGGGGATCGAGGTAGGTAGTCTTCTCGAATGTGACCTTGTCGATCATCGATCCCCCGCCCTGCCACGGGGGCATTTTGGCGAGCAGTCCGGACCGTCCCCAGAGGCAGCCGATCCCCGTCGGCCCGTAAAGCTTGTGACCCGAGAATGCGTAGAAGTCGGCCCCCAGGGCCACAACGTTCACGCTCAAACGGGGCACCGCCTGACATCCGTCGAGCAGCAGCAGAGCCCCCTTCGAGTGCGCGACATCGGCCGCGCGCTTCACGTCGAGCACTGAACCGAGCACGTTCGATACGTGCGCAAATCCAACAATGCGATGCTCCTCGGTGAGCATCGCCTCGGCGGCGTCGAGATCGATGTAGCCATCGCTCGTCAGGGGCACCGCATCGACTTCGTATCCAGCGAGCTGCCACGGTACGATATTGCTGTGATGCTCCAGCCGCGACAGGAGGACCCGGTTGCGGCCGTCCTTCGGCAGGGTCCGGGCGACGAGGTTGATCGCTTCGGTCGCGCCCCGCGTGAACACCAGCTCCTCGGGCTTGCCGCCGATGAGGTTGGACGCGGCCGCCCGTGACGCCTCATAAGCCGCCGTCATGTCGGATGAGCGCTGGTACACGCCGCGGTGCACGGTGGCGTAATCGCGGGCATAAGCTTCGGTGATGGCGTCGATCACCACTTGCGGCTTCTGCGCGGTCGCGGCGCTGTCGAGATAGTGCCAGTCACCGACTCCCGGAAACTGGCCGCGGACGTCCAGCGCGGAGTTTATCCGGGCGGGCGCGTTCACACGACCCTCCTCAGCGCTTCACGGGCTGCTTCGCAGATTGCGTTCGGATCGGAAGAGCTGTCCCACATGCCCATGACGAAGCCTTCGAGGAGCAATGCGCGCGCGCTCGCCGGGTCCATGCCGCGACTCTCTGCGTAGAACAGCTGCATCGCGTCCAGCTCGCCGACCGTCGCGCCGTGGGCGCATTTCACGTCGTCGGCAAAAATCTCGAGCTCGGGCTTGCAATTGGCGGTTGCGCCGCGGTCGAGCAGCATGGCCTTCACCGACTGTTCCGCATCGGTTTGCTGAGCGCCGCGTGCGACCTCGACCTTGCCGAGGTACGAGCCTGCGGCCTTGCCGTTCAGCACGCTGCGAACGATCTGCCGCGAGCGTCCGCGCTCGCCGATATGCTTCACGGTCGTGACGATCTCGTTGGTCGAAAGACCGGTGCCAATATTCGCGCCGAACAACTCGAATTCCGCGCCTTTGGCGAGCGACACTTCAAGCTCGATGCGGCCGTAGATCGGCGCTGCATTCAGCGTGAAAATGCGCGCCTTCGCACCTTCGCCAAGCGCCAGCCGAACGCGGCGCAACTGCACGTCGTCCGGCGTGGGAAGCCATACTTCCTCCAGTTCCTCGCCCGCGCCGACGGTAAGCACCACCGGTTCGGCGAACTGCTCCCACACGGGCTGCAGCGCATCGAGATCGGCGTAGCGCCATTCCTCCTGTTTGCGGGTAGGGAAGGGAGCGGTCATCAGGCCGCCGCCTCCGAATAGCCTTCGCGCTCCAGCTCTAGCGCCAGCTCGGGTCCGCCGCTGCGCTCGATCTTGCCGGCGCGGAGGACATGGACCCGATCCGGCTCCACATAGTCGAGCAGACGCTGATAGTGGGTGATCAGAAGCACGCCCTTGTCGGGGGCGCGCATGATGCGGTTGATGCCCGCGCCGACGGCCTTCAGCGCGTCGATGTCGAGCCCGCTGTCGGTCTCGTCGAGCACGGCGAACTTCGGCGCCATGATGCCCATCTGGACCATCTCCGCGCGCTTCTTCTCGCCGCCGGAGAAGCCGACGTTGACGGGGCGCTTCAGCATTTCCGAGTCCATGCCGAGCAGCGCGGCCTGCGCCCGCGCCAGCTTGATGAACTCGCCGCCCGATAGCTCGGACTCACCGCGCGAGCGGCGTTGGGAATTCAGACTTTCGCGAAGGAACTGAAGGTAGGAAACGCCGGGAATTTCGACTGGGTACTGGAAGCCGAGGAACAGCCCCGCGGCGGCACGCTCATGAGGTTCGAGGGCGAGCAGGTCGACGCCTTCATCGTCATCCCGGGCTTGACCCGGGACCCGCTTTCCTTCTGCCTGATCGGAAGAAAAGGCAGGCCCCGGCTCAAGGCCGGGGTGACGGGTGGAAGTGAATGTCACCTCGCCCCCCGTCACCTCATACCCCGGCCGCCCTGAAAGCACATAAGCGAGCGTCGACTTGCCCGATCCGTTCGGGCCCATGATCGCATGCACCTCGCCCGCAGGGACGCTCAGGGAAACGCCGTTCAAGATCGGTTTGCCGGCGACTGTCGCGTGCAAATCGGTGATGTCGAGCATGCTCACTTCACCTTCTCCGACGGACCGCCCGCGGGGCAGTTGTTGAGGAAATAGTGGCGCATCGAGTCCATGGCGTCCTGCCGGATTCCTTCGAGCAGCCGCTTGTCATTCAGCGCCTTCTGACGATCGTCGAGATTGGCCTGCTGTAGATCGAGCTGCTTTTCGGTCTGCTTGGCGTCGGCGGGCTTTACGATCGGCGTCTCGCGGAGTGTCCGCCGCTGGTCGGCCAGCGTCAGCCGGTCGTTCACGATCGCCTCCTGCTCACGATAAGCGTCAAGCAGGAACTGCGCCCGCCGCGCCGCCTCGGCTGCGAAGACCGGATTGCTCACCTGGCGGTCGCAATGCGCCACCGCCTGATCGAGCGCATCGAGATCGACAGACGCCGCCGCGAGTAACAACAACGGCATCATCAGTCTTCAACCTCCATAATTGGCTGCCGCTTCCACGCGCGTCTGCCGATATGCAGCGCGAGCGCTCCGAAATAGATGAGCGCATAGGCGCCCCCGGCCATCACGGCGGCCGTCAGGATGATCGTCACAACATAGCTAGTTGGCGAGAGACCGAACATTGAAACGATTGCTGCGGCGAAGCATAGAAGAACCGCAGCCATTAGGACGCCGCTGCCAAAAAGATATCCGGTCGCCCGTCGCCGAGCTCGCCCGAGGCGTGCAGCGTCCATTATCCGACACTCCCCTCGAGGCTAATTCCCAGCAGCTTCTGCGCCTCCACGGCGAACTCCATCGGCAGCTGTTTCAGGACCTCGCGGGCGAAGCCGTTGACGATCAACGCTACGGCAGCTTCCTGATCCAGTCCGCGCGACATGGCGTAGAACAGCTGGTCTTCGCTGATCTT
>DASUZY010000024.1:0-5326 GCA_036376635.1 Sphingomicrobium sp. | reverse complement strand
GCAACAATGGCACCGGCTTTGGCCATGTGACGAATGAGATCGTCGTCATCAGCAAGCACACGTGGACCGTCGTCGGCCGGGTCCCCACGCAAGGCACCACGCCGGACTGGGTCGGCGTCGATCGCGAGCATGGCATGCTCTATGTCGACAGCGACGACAGGAACTTCATGGAAGCCTACACCACTGGCGACCATCCCCAGCTCAAAGGTGTCTGGCATCTCTATCCGCGGAACATCAACCACTGGTGGATGGACACGGCGGACTACACCGGGCCGGACGTCGCCTGGATCGGTCGCAACGGGCGCGAGATCTATCAGTCGGCCGACCAATATGTCGAGGTGGTCGACACCTCCACGGGCAACGTCACGCGCCACGCCGACACCGGCGTCGAGCTGACCAAAAAGGGCGGCACGAAGGGCGAGTGGCTCGACGAGAAAAACAACCGACTGTGGGTCGCGAGCACCAGCAAGAAGCCCGGGCTCCTCGTCCTGAACCCAGAGACCCTTCAGGTGATCAAGACGATTCCTCAGACGGGCGGCGTCGATCAGCTGGTCGCCGATCCGGGCCTCGGCTTGATCTATACCTTCGTATCGAGCCCCGGCGGCTTCGACGTCACAGACGCGAACACGATGGAGCACGTGGCCTGGGTCCCGACCGGTGTCAAGACCACGCATACGGGCGACGTCGATACCGCGACGCATAATGTCTACGTCTACGAAGGCGACAGGGCGTCTCTCGGCGTGTACAAGCCGGTCCGGTAGTGGGCTGGCGTGCGCCGAGCCTGTCGCGCTCGGCTCGCTGATTGATCGGCCGGCGTCATCACGCAAAGCGATGGCGCCGGCCGCCGCGCAATATGGCGCGCGCCGCCGGCTCATCAGCGGCCGGGACGGACCTTAACCACTGCCCGTTTACACGGACAGTCGCCGAGCTTGGCAAGACAGCTGGTATACAGTATCTTCTATTTCCGAATAAACCGTGGGCGGGTCCGCCGCCCCGATCGGGAGGAGAATATGGCCGCAACGTTGGTCACACGCGCCCTGAAGGGTGGGTGCGCACTGAAGGACGGCTCCTGTGAGGAGTAGCGCCTGGATTCGTGCCAGTGCGGTCAGCCTCGCGGTCGGCTTGGCGGGCTGCGCCAGCTATGAGCCGCTGGAACTTCCTCAGCATCACAACCTCGCGCCGGGGCTGGGCCAACTGAACCTGGTACTGCCATCAGGAGAGCCGGGTTCCCCGACCAAGCTCGACGCGGATCGCCCCCTCACGCCTGACCAGGTCGGTCTGCTTGCGGTCGTCAACAATCCCGAATTGGCCGGTCAGAGGGGCAAGGTTGCAGCGGCGCAGGCGGAGGTGGTCTCCGCCCGGGCACTGCCGAATCCCTCGCTGACCTTTGCCTATGGGGTGCTGGTGAGCGGGCCAGCGACTGCCGACTCGATTACCGCCTCGATCTCGCAGGATATCCAGTCCATCGTCACCTACCGGCCGCGGGTCGCCGCGGCAGAGTCTCGCTTTCGCCAGGTGGGGGCCGATGCGCTGTGGCAGGAATGGCAGGTCGCGCAGAAAGCACGGCTGCTGGCGATCGGCGTCAATGCCGATGCGCGCGAGGTCCAGTTGCGCCAGCACGCGCTCGAGCAGCTGACGAGCGACCTCGATCAGGTGCGCCGGGCGACGGCGGCGGGTAATCTCGCCCTCACCGCGTTGGCACCCCTCGTTGCCTCCGAGGCGACGGCGCAACGGGATCTGGCCGCGGCGCGTTTGACGGAGATCAAGGACTGGCAGGAACTCGACGCGCTGCTCGGCCTGCAGCCGAACGTGCGCTTCGATGTTTCGTCACCAGAGCCCGTAGACTTGCCGTCAGATCTCGATCCGTTGCTCAAGACGCTGCCGACGCGGCGTCCGGACCTGGTCGCGCTCCGACTCGGCTACGACGCTGCCGAAGCCGACGTGCGGGCGGCGATCCTGGGCCAGTTTCCCAGCTTCAGCCTCGGCGTCGGCGGCGGCTCCGACACCAGCCAAGTGGTCTCGATCGGGCCGCAGATCACGATGGACCTGCCGATCTTCAATCGCAACCAGGGCAAGATTGCATCGGTGCGGGCGACGCGGCTGCAGCTCCGCGCCGAATACCTTGCCCGTCTCGACGATGCCGAAGGCACGGCACGTGGCCTGCTGGTGCGCGCGCGGACGGCTGCCGCAAATCTCGCACGCGCTCGCGAGGCGTCCACCGTCGCATCCTCACAGCTGGACGCGGCACAACGCGCCTTTGGCCGGGGCAATATCAGTTCACGTGATCTGGCCGACTTCCGGGCGACCGCGCTCGAGCGCCAGATCGATGCGCTTGATTACGAGCGGGCCCTGCAGGAGAATTCGCTCGCTCTCTCGGTCGAGCTCGGCCTCGGTTTCCCGCAGACAATGCCCATCGCTCCCACCCAGGAGAAAAGCCTATGATTCGCTGGATTGCATCCATTCTGGGGCTTGCAATCGCTCTCTCTCCGGCGCTGGCGAAGGCGGATGACGACAACGCCAGCGCGTTGGTCACCGTGGCGAAACTGCAGGAGGGCGGCTTGCCGATCAGCGTCACGGCCTTCGGGCAGGTCCAACCGCGCGACACGGCGCAGCAGACCGTCTCCGCGCCGCTTTCGGTTCGCGTGGCGAACGTGAGCGTGCGGGCAGGTATGCACGTTCCCGCCGGCACCCCGATGATGACTCTCGTGCCGACACCCGAATCGCACGCCTCCTATGTCCAGGCGAAGCTCGCCGCACGGCTCGCGAGCCAGGTGCTCGAGCGCGACAGGTCGATGGTGCAGGCACATCTCCTGACGCAAGCCGAGCTCCTCAAAGCGGAAAACGATGAGGCCAACGCCAAATCGACACTCGAGGTGCTCGAGGGAGAGGGCGCCGAAGGACCGAAGACCCTGACAGCGCCGTTCGACGCGCTCGTGATGAAGGTCGACGCCAATCTTGGCGCGGTGGTCGCGCAGGGCGCACCGCTGGTCGAGTTGGCGCCGCCCGACAGCCTGGTTCTCGAAGTCGGCACCGTGTCGGCCCAGGCCGCCAAGATCAATCCCGGCGACGCCGCGACCATCACGCCGATCGGCAGCGACGAGAACATGCAAGGCAAGGTGTTGTCGCGGGAAGCGCTGATCGACCCCGCGACCGGCCTGGTACCGGTGCAGATCACTTTCCCACTCGGGAAGATGCTCGCCGGCGAGATGGCGCGCGCCGTCATCAGTGCGGGAGAGGCCAAGGGCTATGTCGTGCCCCACGAGGCGGTTCTGGTCGACAACGACGGCACCCAATACGTCGTTCAGGCGGTGGACATGGCGGCCAAGAAGGTGGCGGTCCAGGTTCTCGTCGCCAATGGCAACAACGACGTGATCACAGGGGACGACCTCGATCCCGCGGCACCGGTGGTGCTGCAAGGCAATCATCAGCTCGATGACGGCACCAAACTCCGGCTTGCCGAGCAGACGGCGGGCCAGAAAGGAGCCACCAGCAAATGAATTTCATCGATTGGGTCGAAAGCCACCGCCGCTCACTCCTCTTCGTCGCGTTCGCTTTGACCCTGGCGGGAATTTACGCGGCATCGACCCTTCCGATCTCGCTGTTCCCGACGGTCAGCTTCCCGCGCATCCGCGTTGAGGTCGACAGCGGCCACATGCCGGCGAATCAGATGCTGGTCGATGTAACCCAGCCGCTGGAACAGGTCGGCCGCGCCGTACCGGGCGCCGTCGATGTCGAATCGACAACCAGCCGCGGCTCGGCAGAGATCTTCATCGATTTCCCGTGGGGCTGGGACATGCAGCGGGCGCTCCTCGCCGTTCAGGGCGCCTTCGCCCAGGCACTGCCCGACTTGCCGCAGGGCACGGGCTTCGACGTGCTGCAGATGAGCCCGACGGCGATCATGCCGTTCGTCTCCTATGCGCTGATTTCCGACACCGTCTCGCCGTCTGATCTGCGCAATCTGGCCAAATACCAGATCGCGCCGCTGCTCACCGGCGTCTTGGGCGTCCGCAAAGTGGGCGTCCTCGGTGGCGAAACGCCCGAAGTCCAGGTCTATGTCAGTCCGCAAAAGCTCCAGGCCTACGGCCTGACGATGAAGGACGTCGCGAGCGCGATCTCGGACACCAACACGCTGCACACGATGGGTCGCCTGGAGGACAATGATCTGCTCTATTTGATGATCGCCAACAACTCGTTCAAATCCGTCGATTCCGTCAAGGACGTCGCGCTGCACACCGGCAAGGGCGGGGTCGTGCGCTTGGGCGATATCGCCAACGTGAAGATGGGGTCGGTGCCGCAGTGGCTGCTCGTCAACGACAACGGCAAGCCGGCGGTCACCTTCGACGTCTTCCAGCAGGACAGCGCGGACTCCATCAGCCTGGCGAAAGAGGTTCAGGCGCGGCTCGACGAGTTCATGAAGACACAGCCAAAGTCCATCCAGCTGTTCAAGTGGTACGACCAGACCGAGCTCGTCCATTCCTCGATCACGGCAATGCAGGAAGCGATCGTGATCGGTCTCGTCTTCGCCGGACTGGTCATCATGGCGTTCCTGCGCAATTGGCGCGCGACCTCGGTCGCCATGATCGTCGTGCCGATGTCGGTGCTGGTCACTTGCGTGCTGCTGCACGGCTTGGGCATGACCTTCAACATAATGACCTTGGGCGGCATCGCTGCGGCAATCGGCCTGCTGATCGACGACGTCATCGTGATGATCGAGCAGATCGCGCGGCGCGCCGGCGTGCCCGGGCATCTGGAGCCGAAGCGCGTCGTGCTTGGATCGGCGCGGGAATTCCTGAAGCCGCTCACCGGCTCGTCGCTCGCCACCATCATCATGTTCATCCCGCTCGCCTTCCTGTCGGGCGTCACCGGTGCATTCTTCAAGTTCCTGTCGATAACCATGGCGTCGGCGCTGATCATTTCCTATGGCCTCACCGCCCTGATCGTGCCGCTGCTCGCGCATGGCATCATCAATTTCAAGAAATGGCACGATCCGTCGCATGGGCGCGAAGACGTCATCAAGCGGACGCACAAGCGCGCGCTTAATGGCTTGTTTGCGCGCCCGTGGTTGATCGGGATCGGCGTCGGCGCTTTCGTGATCGTCGGCTATCTCGGCTATGCCCATGTGGGTACAGGGTTCCTGCCGAAGATGGACGAGGGCGGCTTCGTGCTTGACTACGTAGCCGGTCCTGGCACCTCGCTCCCCGAAACCAATCGCGAGCTCTCGCAGGTCGAGGCCATCCTGGCCAAGAATCCCTACGTCTACACCTACTCGCGGCGAACCGGCGCCGGCTTGGGCGGCGACCTGATCGAGCAGTTCGCAGGCGACTTC
>DASUZY010000023.1:0-27140 GCA_036376635.1 Sphingomicrobium sp. | reverse complement strand
ATGTCGTCGTAAATGCTGAGCTCGAGCATCTTCGGGTCAATCATGATCATCTTCACCTGGTCCGGCGGATACCGGTACAGGAGCGAGAGGATCATGCAGTTGAGGCCGACCGACTTGCCCGATCCGGTGGTGCCGGCGACGAGCAGGTGGGGCATGGGAGCGAGGTCGGCGATGACCGGATCGCCAGCGATATTCTTGCCGAGGATCAGCGGCAGCGACATGTTCTGGTCCTCGAACGCCTGGCTGCCGATCAGCTCGGACAGGCTGACCATCTCGCGCTTGGGGTTGGGAAGCTCGATGCCGATGACGCTTCGGCCGGGAATCGTCGCGACGCGCGCGGACAATGCCGACATGTTGCGTGCGATGTCGTCGGCCAGCGCAATGACCCGGCTGGCCTTGATTCCGCTCGCGGGCTCCAGCTCGTACATGGTGACCACCGGCCCGGGCCGAACCTCGACGATGTCACCGCGGACGTTGAAGTCCTCCAGCACGGTCTCGAGCAGTCGGGCGTTCCGCTCCAGGCCGGTACGGTCGATCTGCTGGCGCGCTTCCTTGGGCGGCGGCGAAAGTAAATCGACGGTCGGCAGCTGATAGCTGTCGCCGAGGGCGAGACTGGACTGCGCGGCGGCCAAGCCTTTGCGATCCCTCGCCCGGGGCGCTGCAGCTACGGCTTTCGTGGGTTCCGTCACCGCGACAGTCGGCCTTGCCTTGGGCGGCGCGGCGGCGACTACCCGCTCCTCCCGGATCTCGGTCGCGCGGGGGGTCGCCCGGCGCTCGCGCGGCTGTCGCCGGAACAGTCCGCCGAACCAGGCGCGCTCGTCTTCGGTCAGCGCCATTGCGAAATAGCCCACGGCAAGGCCTGCCAGCCCGAAAAGCAGAAGCACGGCAAGATGCGTTGGCCCGGCAATTTGTCCGTTGGGGATGAGGTTGATCGCCCAGCTTACGGCATGGGCCGCCGCGAGCCCGATCGCCCCGCCCCAGCCCGCAGGCATTCCTGAGACTGCTGATGCGCTCGTGAGCCCGAGGGCAGTTCCAAGCAGTACCGCGCCCAGCGCCGCGAGCAGCAGGCCGCGGCCGATTCGGCCGGCCGGCAGCAAGCGCACCATCCGCAATCCGGCGATCGCGACCACCGGAAGAAACAGCGCGGAGCCAAGACCGAACAAGAGCAGCAGCACGTCGCTCAGATAGGCCCCGAATGTCCCAAGCCAGTTGGTGGGGGGCCCCCCGGCGGCGGTGCTGAGCGATGGATCGTTCGAGTTGTGTGTCGCCAGTGCGACAGCGGCGGCCAGGCTGATTCCGATGAGCAACGCGCCCCAGGTGCGCACGGCGAACCGCCGCACCGTATTGCGCAGCGCATCGCGCCAATCCGGCGCCAATTCGCGCTTCGTTGCCCGCGTTGCCACGGTCGCCATCGTCCCACCCCCAAAAGTTGCCGTGTAGAATCCCCCACGCGGAGTCCGCGGTCAAGCGACACCTTGCCGTCACTGCGAAGAGCGGTTTCGACGAAGCAATCCGGCCACACCTCGCTCTGGATTGCCTCGCCATGCTCGCAATGACGAATTGTTGGGTCTAGGTCGCTGCCATGGACCGGGCGGACGTGATCATTTTCGGCGGCGGACTGGTCGGGCTCGCCCTCGCCTCCGCCCTCGATTCGAGCGGCCTGTCGTCGATCGTCGTCGATCCCGCTGATCCTTCACCGCGTGCCGACATCGCGTTCGACGGGCGGACAAGCGCGGTGTCCTCGAGCTCGATGCGGATGCTCGACACGATCGGCGTTGCCGATCATCTCGCGGAGCCGGGCTGCCCAATTCGACGAATCGCGGTGGCGGATGGTCTGAAGCCTGGCGCGCTCCACTTCGATGCCGATGATGATGAGCCCCTGGGGTTCATGAACGAGAACCGGTATCTCCGGGGCGCCCTCCATGCCCGCGCCGATGCGGGCAAGAATGTTTGGCTGCTGTGGAAATCATCGGTCGCCGAGGTCGATAGGGGCGATCACGGCGTCACCGTTGCTCTTCGGGACGGACGCAAGCTCAGCGCTCCGCTGTTGATTGCCGCGGACGGCCGGAACTCGAAGACCCGGGAGGCTGCCGGCATCAACATTGCCCGCTGGAAGTACGATCACCAGGCGATCGTGTCCGTCCTTCGTCACGAACGGCCGCACGATTACGTTGCCTACGAGATTTTCTACCCGAGCGGCCCATTCGCCTTGCTGCCGATGAACGACGATTCTGGCGGCCACCGCTCGGCAATCGTCTGGTCAGTGTGCGAGGACGATGCGACGGGTTGGCTATCCCTCAGCGACGAGGATTTCGCCGCTGAGGCAGCGGCCGCGATGGGCGGGTTCCTCGGCAAGATCGAGATGCTGGCGCCGCGCTCGACCTTTCCGCTCGGCTTCCATCATGCGGCGCAGATGACTGCTCAGAGGCTGGCGTTGGTCGGGGACGCCGCGCACGCCATCCACCCGATTGCTGGGCAAGGCCTCAATCTCGGCTTCCGTGACGTGGCGGCGCTGACACAGGTACTGGTCGAGGGAGCGCGGCTCGGTCTCGATCTCGGCGATAAGCAGTTGCTCGATCGCTATCAGCGCTGGCGCTCGCTCGACGCACTCTCGGTCGCCTTCGCCACGGACAGTCTGACCCGGCTCTACGGCGTGCCTGGAGCCACTGCCTCGGCAGTCCGGCGATTCGGCATGGGCCTGGTCGGACGCATCTCCCCGCTTCGCAACAAGCTCATGAGCGAGGCGCGCGGCACCAGCGGCGAACTTCCGCTGCTGCTGAGAGGATTGCCGATCTGATCACTGCAGCGTCGGTTCGACCTCGACGCCGCCAGTCACCGCGATCCGATGGAATTGCATGAGCTGCACCAGCAGATCCGCGCGGTCGACCAGCGTGGATTGCTCGAGCAACGCCTGCTTGGCGCCGACATCGAACGGTGCAACCTGGGCGATGGCGTTGACCAGCATCTCGTCATCAAGCCGCGAAACGGCAGCCCAGTCGACGGCTAGGCCCATTGCGTCGCCAAGCCGCCGCGCTTCGCGCTCCACTTCCGCTCGCTGAACCATCGCCAGCGGCTCGGGCTCGTCGTCGCTGAATGCTTCGATGTCCACGTCGGCGCAGCGGTATGCCGCATCAATGTCGACCTCGCGGACGATTCGGAAGCGATTGGAGCCCAGCAGAACGATGTTGAATCGGCCGTCCTCGAGCTCTTCGACCCCGACCAGCTCCCCGACGCAGCCCACGTCGTAAAGCGGCGCCTTATTGTCGTCGTCCACTCGATGAGGCTGAATCATCGCGATCCGCCCGACGCCGTCGATCGCGTCGCGAACCATCTCGCGATAGCGCGGCTCGAAAATGTGGAGCGGCAGCTGGGAACGCGGGAACAGGATTGCTCCCGGCAACGGGAACAGCGGCACGCGCAGCGTTCGGCTCACGTGAAAAGCAGCGCCGACAAGCGCCGCCGCTGAGCGCTCGACCAGGGATCCTCGAGCCCCTGCGCCTCCAGCAGCTGAAGGAATCGCTTGCGGGCGGCACCGTCATTCCACTCGCGGTCGCGGCCAATGATGTCGAGCAAGGCGTCGGCGGCGGAATTGCGATCGCCGGCGCTCATTTTCGCATTGGCGAGTTCAAAGCGAGCCTCGAGGTCGTCGGGGTTCTGGGCAAGGCGGGCCTCCAGCGGAGCCGCGTCGACCGCCGGCGCCGATGCCACCTCCAGTGACGCTCGAGCGCGTGCGATCTCGGGCTTCTTCGCAACGTCTTCCGACAGACTGTCGAGGATGCCCCGGGCCTCATCGACCTCGCCGGCAGCAATCAAGGCGCGCACCAATCCGCCCAGAACCTCGGGATTCTCCGGTGCCACCTCACGCACCTGAGCGAAGATGTTGGCGGCACGGGCGGCGTCCCCCTCGGCCAGGACCTGCTCGCCCATCGCGATCAGCGGCTCAATCTCGGCCTGCGGTACTGCGCCCTCGGGCTCGATCTTCAGCTGCGTGAGGAGTTGGTCGACGGCCTTCTTGATCTGTCCTTCGCTGCGGTAATTGGTGAGGTCCGCGACCGGCTGCCCGCGATAGATGGCGTAAACCGTCGGGATCGACTGGATACGAAATTGCGCCGCGAGCAGCTTTTCCTGGTCGACGTCAATCTTGACGAGCTTCACCCCTTTGTCGCCGTAATCGGCTGCAACCTTGTCGAGAATCGGCGACAGCTGCTTGCAGGGTCCGCACCACTCCGCCCAGAAGTCGAGGATCACGAGCGCAGTCATCGACGGTTCGATGACGTCGCGTTCGAAGCGCTCGATCGATTCGCGGTCGGCTTCGGTCATTCCCAGCGTCGCCAAGGCGTGCAGCGTCCTTCAAATACTCGGGTCGGCGCCCATATGGGCGGCTATGGCAGCCGCCACAAGTTGGCAACAAGTGCCCTTGCGGTGTCGCTTGGGGCCATGCTAGGCGCGCGCCTCACCTCCGCCGGGCCATAAGCTTCGGCGTCAGCTCAGAGCGGGCGTAGCTCAGGGGTAGAGCACAACCTTGCCAAGGTTGGGGTCGAGGGTTCGAATCCCTTCGCCCGCTCCAGCGCTCGAATGCCGCGGGCATTCGCAAGCGCACGGTGTTCGATGATCTTCACATCGTAACCGAAGAACTGCAGTAGTCGGCAGTGGACGCCACGACGGTCATCGCCCTGTGCGCTCTCTTCGCCCTCGGCGCGGCACTTTATTCGAGCGTCGGGCACGGGGGCGCCTCCGCGTATATCGCCGCGATGGCGCTGTTCTCCGTCGCTCCGGAGACGATGAAGCCAACCGCCTTGGCGCTCAACCTGTTGGTCGCCGGCTTAGGGACGTGGCGCTATTCGCGGAAGGGGCTGACCAACTGGAAATTGGTTCTCGCCTTCGCTCTGACGGCAACTCCCGCTGCCTTCATCGGCGGCGGCATCCGTCTGGCGGCCATCTACTACAAGCCGCTGGTCGGAATCTTGCTCTGGGCCTCGGCTGCGCGACTCCTGTGGCAGCCAGCCCATCTTGCCGAGCGACCGGTCATTGCGCCAACCGCCTGGATCACCTTGCCCGCCGGAGCCGTGCTCGGCCTGCTCGCCGGCCTGACGGGCACTGGCGGTGGAATCTTCCTCAGTCCGTTGATCATCCTCAATGCCTGGGAAGAGCCCCGCCATACGTCAGGCGTCGTTGCCGCTTTCATCCTGCTGAACTCCATCGCCGGACTGGCAGGCAACATTGCTTCAATCGGACATTTGCCGAGCCAGCTTCCGTTCTTCCTGGTGGCCGTTGCAGCGGGGGCGGTGCTGGGCACGTGGCTCGGGGTGGAGCGATTGCCGCGCCCCTGGCTTCTCCGGACGCTCGGCGCGGTCCTGCTGGTAGCGGGATCGAAGTTGTTGTTTACCTAGTCCAGCTGCCGGATTTTCCGCCGGTCTTCGACGTCACCTCGATCCCGCCGATGACCATCGTTCGATCGATGGCCTTCAGCATGTCGAACAGGGTGAGACAGGCAACGGAAACAGCCGTTAGCGCTTCCATCTCGACGCCGGTCTCCGCATTCGTGCGGACCTGCGACGACACGCGAAATCCGGGCAGCGACTCGTCGAGATCGATCCGCACGTCGATACCCGTCAGCGCCAGCGGGTGGCACAAGGGAACGAGGTCCGCCGTGCGCTTTGCGCCCATTATTCCTGCAAGCTCGGCAGTCGCGACCACGGCGCCCTTCGGCACGGTGTCGCCCCGCACCTGATCAAGCGTCTCGGGCTTGCAAGTGACCGATCCGACCGCAGTCGCGGCTCGGCTGGTTTGCTCCTTGCCCGAAACATCGACCATCCGCGCGCGGCCCGCTTCGTCGAGATGGCTGAGCTCGCTCACGACGGCACGACGTCACGCAGCCGCGGCACGAGCCCGGCAAGTGAGCAGGGACGATAGCGGCTGTCGAGCTCATCGCGGATCACGAGGTCCCACCCGTCACGGCAGGCACCGGTCGAGCCGGGCAGGCAGAAAATGAAGGTATCGCCGATCTGTCCTGCGAACGCGCGCGACTGCAGGGTGGACAAGCCGACGGTGCCGTGGCTGGCCAGGTGGAACAGCACTGCAAACCCTTCCATCTCCCGGCGGCATAGAGGCCTGATCGCCTCCGGCGTCACGTCGCGCGGGGCGAAGCCGGTGCCGCCTGTCGATATAATGACGTCGACGCCCGCGTCCTGTGCCCACGTTGTCACCTGCGCCTGGATGACGTCGATATCGTCGGCGACGATCGACTTCGAAGCGAGTTCGTGCCCTGCGTCAGTTAACCGCTGGACCAGCAACGCTCCCGATCGGTCGCTTTCCTCGTCGCGCGTGTCCGAGACCGTCAGCACCGCGATTCTCAGCGGATGGAACGGTAGCTTCTCATCGATCCCCGCCATTGCTCAGCCCCAGCGATCCCGGTCTGCGACGTCTGCCGGGGTGGGCTCGATCCATTTCGCCTCGGCTTCGCCCACCTCACGCTTCCAGAACACCGCCTCGGTCTTCAGCCGATCCATGAGATAATCCACCGCGTCAAAAGCGGCCCGGCGATGAAGTGACGACGCACCGGCGAAGACGATGGGCTCGCCGGCGGGGACCATCCCGCAGCGATGCACCACGCGCACATGACTGACATCGAACCGCTGTGCGCAGGCGACGGCGATGTCCTCCAGCGACTGGCGGGTGAGGGTGGGGTGATGGTCGAGCACCAGTGCGTCGACCGCATCACCGTCCTTCGACTCAGGGCGCGCCAGGCCGATGAAGCTGACGATTGCACCATCGCCGCGCGCCTGCTCGGTCAGCTCGGCAAGCTCCAGCTGCGGGTCCAACACGTCCGGCTCGAGATGGGCGACGATGCTCATCCGCCTGACACCGGCGGGAGAAATTCAAGCTCTTCCTCCGCTCCGACGCGCCGATCATCCTCGACAACTGCACTGCCGATCAGCGCCCGGGATCTCGCGAGTGCTTCGGCGGCCGCCGGGTGGTTCGCAGCGAGATGTCGCCGAATCTCGGCCACGGAGCAATCCGCCGCGTCCAGTCCAACTTCGCGGCCGATCAGGTCTGTCAGTCGACCGTAGAACACGACTTTCAACCGAGCCTCCTCGTCCTGCATCGTCTCGCGGGCGGAGACGTTGAGGTCAACAGCCTTGGTGCCGCGCCGCCAGGGCAGTAGTGCGCCAGCAAGGAGAGTCGCGATGGCTGAACAGATTGAACTGACGCGTCCGGCGGCGGGACCAAACAAGCTCCAGACTATCAATCCTGCGACGGGCGAGCCTGGCAAGAGCTACGATCCGCATTCGATCGAGGATGCCCAGGCTGCCGCGAAGGCGGCTCGAGCCGCGTTCCTGCAGTGGCGCCGGACAGGCTTCGCCGAGCGCTCCCGCGTTATCCATAAGGTCGCCGAGCTTCTTCGGGCGCGGAAGGACGAGTTGGCGCGCCTGATGACCGAGGAAATGGGCAAGACGCTCGACGATGGCCGCGCGGAGGTCGAGAAATGCGCATTCCATTGCGATTGGTTCGCGGATCATGCCGAGGCTTACCTCGCCGAAGAGCCGGCCGATATTGGCGGCGGTGAGGCGTTCGTGACCTTCAATCCGACCGGCATCGTGCTCGCGGTCATGCCGTGGAATTTCCCGTTCTGGCAGGTGATCCGCGCCGCGGCCCCCGCACTGATGGCCGGGAACGGGATGCTGCTGAAGCACGCCAGCAATGTTCCGGGTTGCGCGCTGGCGATCGAAGATGTGCTTCATAAGGCGGGTGTGCCGAAGGACCTGTTTCGCACTCTGCTGCTGCCGAGCAGTGAGGTTGAGGCCCTGATCAAGGACGACAATATCGCCGCAGTCACTCTGACCGGGAGCGTCCCTGCCGGAAAGAGCGTAGCCACTGCGGCTGGCTCGGTGCTGAAGAAGTGCGTGCTCGAGCTCGGCGGGTCGGACGCCTACGTCGTGCTCGAGGACGCGGACGTCGAGGCGGCTGCCAAGCTCGCAGCGACGGCGCGGATGGTCAACGGGGGTCAGAGCTGCATCGCCGGCAAGCGCTTTGTCGTCGTCCGCTCAATTGTCGATCGGTTCGAAAGCGCGCTCGTGGAAGCCATGCGCGGCTATGAGATGGGTGATCCCACGCAAGCTGGGACGAAGCTCGGGCCGCTGGTCAGCGTCAAGGCGCGCGACGAGATCCACAAGCAAGTTGAGGAGAGCGTAGCCCACGGCGCGAAGCTGTTGCTGGGCGGCAAGGTGCCCGACCGTCCAGGCGCCTGGTATCCGGCAACGGTGCTCGGCAACGTTCGACCCGGGCAACCGGCACATGACGAAGAAGTGTTCGGCCCGGTCGCCGCGGTGATTGTCGCCGATGAGGAAGCCGACGCAATCCGAATCGCCAACGACAGTGAGTTCGGCCTTGGGTCGGGAGTAATGACTTCAGACCTCGACCGTGGACGGCGTATCGCGGCCGAAGAGCTCGATGCCGGCATGAGCTTCGTCAATGAAAACGTGCGTTCGGATCCGCGTACGCCGTTCGGCGGAGTCAAGCATTCTGGCTTTGGGCGTGAGTGCGGGGCCTTCGGCATCCGCGAGTTCGTCAACATCAAGACCGTGCATGTGAAGGCGCCGCAGCACGACGCGGGATCGAAGGTCGAGTAGCTCAGCCAGCAGCCGTGGGGCGCTGCCTGAACCATTTCGTCAGCACATATTTGGTGCCGCGCCGAACCTTCATCCCCTGATGCAATGTCGCCGGATTCGGCCGACCGTTGGGTAGCAGGTTGTTCCAGGCAAGCAGCTTGCCCGTCTCGGGCTGCACGGTCTTGCCGATTCGTTTGAACCGCGTGGCCCCGCCGTCGTCCGGCTCGTTCAGATAGATCATCGCGGTCCAGGTGCGCTGCCCGCTTTCCGCCGTATGGACGAGGAAATCGTAGCCGCCGGGCTCGAAGGTGTCGGTGTGCGGCTTGAACTCCTGACCAGGCGCGTAGCGCTGGCCCTGGAGCGGCTCACTTGCCTGGAGCGGAAGGCCAAGCAGCGCCGCGATCTTCCGGTCGACCTCACCCACAATCGGGACATGCCAGTCCAGGTCGCACGTTTCGCTGGTGCGGAAATTCGCGATCCCGACGTCATCGGCAATCGTCGATGGACGGCGATTGTCGTCGATGAGGCCGATCAGTGCCGAGCACGTCGCCTCGTCCAGGAACCCACGAACGATGAACAGCTCCAGCTCGCTGGTCGGCACCCGTTGCGCGCCGGCGGTCGCAATCAGCTTTTCCGCCGGATTCACTGGGCCTTCGAGCTCGCTTGCGGGGCGTTTTCCATGTCGTGCTCGGCGATCACGGCCCTTACGACCTCATTCATCAGGGCCATGCGAACCTCGAGCGGCACGGAGGTGAGCTTGATCATCACCGCTACGGCATAGCTCTTCCCATCGGGCGCAGTCAGAATGCCGATGTCGTTGTACCCGGCCTGAGCGCCGTTGAGCACCTGGCCGGTGCCTGTCTTGTGGTTCAGCGTCCAACCCGGCGCGAGACCGCCCTTCAATCGGTTCGGCCCGGTACGGGTCTGGCTCATGATGGTCAGCAGATAGGCCGTCGATTTCGGCGCGAGCAGCTCTCCAGCTTTCAGCCGCCCCAAAGCACTGACGATGGCCATCGGTGCAGCGCCATCATAGGGGCTCCGCACATAGCGGTCGAACGCTGCCTGGCGTATGTCCATCGGTACGGCATCGCGCGCCTGGAAGAAGGCATTGCCGGTCGAATATTCGGGCTTCCATTCGACGCCGGCGATCCTGCTCTGCATCGCCCTCTCGCCATCGGCAAAGCGAATAGCGCCCAGATGCTTGTGCGCGATCATCCCGCGGACCGCCTTCGGGCCGCCGACCAGCCGCATCAGCTTATCATTGGCCGTGTTGTCGCTCTGGGTGATCTCCCTCAACAGTAAATCGCCGACCGTCGTCGTGAATGTCCCGGTCTTTAGCACCTCATCGGCGATCGGCTGGTGGAAGAGCGTCAGGTCGTCCCTGGTCAGCGTCACCGGGTCGTCGAGCGTCAACCTGCCCTTGTCGACCGCGTCCAGGACCGCGATCGAGATCCACAACTTGCTGACGCTCTGCTGGGGATAGACTCCGTTTGCGTTCCAACCGGCGACCCAGCTCTTGTCCAGCGATCTGACTGCAATCCCGACTTGCCCATCGAATGCTTGTCCGAGCGCAGTGATCCGATCCTGAAGCGACTTGGGAGCAGTGGGCACAGCCTTGCCGGCCGCATGAGGCCGCGTGGAGAATGCCTTGTGCGGGCCTGCCGCGCCCGCGGAACCGGCCGACAGGAACGCGAGGCCGAATGCGGCAAATCTTTTCACGCGGCCAGCAACTGACGTCATGGCTTCACTAACCGGCCGGTCCTGGCATCAGCGCTGCCGATTCGACCTCGTCCAACGCGCGGTGTGCGGCGACGTAGCGGCGCGCCTTATTCTCCCAATCAGACGCATTCGACGCTCCCGGCAGGCGCATCGTTTCGGCCAGCGCCTGGTCGACATTGCCTGAAGAAAGCTGCTGCAGCGCTCGGTTGTAGCGCGCTTCGGCATTCACTGCCGGCCGGTCAGCCCGATGGATCTCGACGAGGGTGCCGACTTCCCGTTTCAAATTGCTCCACCAGCCCTCGTCCGGGCCGCCGCTTCTCAATTGGCGTCCGAGCGATTGATATTGGTCGATGAGGTCGTTGAGCCGAACCGGCTGGCGTGAGCTGGTGATGATCGTTGCGACCGCCGCCTGATGCTGCTGGCCGAACCGCTCGGCGAGCAGGTTCTCTAGATAGCCGAGCGCGACGCCGCGATCGATCGCTCGTCTCGCGGCGAAGGCAATCACCAGGCCGTCTGCACGCCCCGCCGAACCTTCGGCATGCTCGGTGGCATTCTCGACTCGCGATAGCCGTGCCTCGATCGAGGCGATCTTCGCATCCGCGTCGGGACTCGCCAAGACTTGGGGAGCCGTCGTCGGAGGTGCGGCAGGACCAGGTTTCATCAATGGAAGTGGAGGCGGAGCTTCGGCAGCTACGCCGAGGAAGCGGGCAGCCGGCCGATAATGGCCTAATCCCCATATTGTCCCGGCTGCCCCGATCAGGATCAGGACGAAGCCGACCAGCAACCGTCCTCCCCATCCCATGCCGCCGCGCGTGCCCGATCCGTTCATTCCGGGTGCGAGTTGTTGCACAGCCTAGCCGCAAGGGCCAGCAGCGCATCGTCCGACGGCTGGTCGGCCACCGAAACCGACTTCCACCGATCGCCAGCCGCTTCAGCAGCCGCGCCACTGATTGCAGCGAGCGACATCTGGGTTCGATCCTCTACCAGCTCGGCAAGGCGGCGACCCGCGCGAGGCGAATGGATCAGCGCGAGGCCTTCGCCGGGCAGTTCCGGGGCAGGCAGCGCTGCCGCCCGGTAAACAGCCATGGAAGTGATCGGCTGGCGGGGTTCATTCGGTTCACGGCGCTCGTCTCCGCAGAGATGGAGCAACTTGAGGTCGCCCTCGATCGAGCCGAGCAGCCTGTCGACTCCTGCATCGCCGGTGCTGGCGATGTCGAAACCGGCCTCTCGCGCCGCTTGAGCGGTTGCTTCACCTACGGCGTAAACCTTCAGCCCCCGGAATTGCTCGATCTGATTGCCGCCGTGTCGGATGGAGTTGGCGCTGGTTAGCAACAGGCCATCGAAGCTGCCCGGCTCTGGCGCCTCCCAGACCATCGGCTCGATCTTGAACAGCGGAACTGCGACAGCATCGAGTCCGAGGTTCCGAGCTTTCGTCACCGTCTCACTCGCGCCCGGCTCCGGGCGCAGAACCAGGACTCGGGTCATTCAGGCGTCGAACAAGCGCCGGATCGAAGCGGGCGCGGAGGCCAGCAGCTTTCGGCCGAGCTCGGCGGGCGTCTCGTCGTCACCCGAGTCGAACATGGCGCGATCCTCGACCATATCGCGGCCATCGTCGCTGAAGAGCTGCCCGCGCATCCGGAAGTCCCCATCCTCAAGCACGCAGAATGCAGCGACCGGCGAGTGGCACGTACCGCCGAGTGCTCGAGTGAACGCACGTTCCGCCATCACGCACTGATAAGTGATCTGGTTGTTGACGCTGGTCAGCACGCTCTGGGTGCGAGTGTCATTGGTTCGGCATTCCATCCCGATCACGGCTTGCGCCGGAGCCGGTAGGATAATCTCGGTGGGAATGGCGGTGCCGGCGCTGATCTCCAGCCGTTTGAGGCCCGCGGCAGAGAGCAGTGTCGCGTCGACCTCGCCGGTCTCGACCTTGCTCAGCCGCGTTTCGACATTGCCACGGATCGGAACGACCTTCAGGTCGGGCCGGAGCCTCAGAAGCTGCGCCGCCCGCCGGGGCGAAGAGGTTCCGACGACCGCGCCCAGCTTCAAAGCGTCGATCGACTCGGCGCCGACGATCCGGTCGCGAACATCGCCGCGCGGGCGAACCGCGGCGATGTGAATGCCCTCCGGCCGATCGCTTTCGACGTCCTTCATCGAATGAACGCAAAAATCGACCTCGCCCTCGATCAGCGCTCGATCGAGCTCCTTGGTCCAGAGTGCCTTGCCCCCGATCTCCGCGAGCGGGCGGTCCTGAACCTTGTCGCCGGTCGTCTTGATCTCGACGATCTGCACCCATCCGTCCGGCCAGCGCTGCGACGTTTCGATAGCGGCAGCGACCTTGCGCGCCTGCGCCAGCGCCAGTGGCGATCCGCGAGTCCCGAGGCGAAGTCCCTGCATCGCCTCACCCCTAGTGCATCGCGGCGCCTTCAGGCAAAGGGCCGGACGCGAAATGACTGAAATGCCACCCGTAATCCTGGGGCTCGAATCCTCGTGCGACGATAGCGCCGTTGCGCTGGTCACCGGCGACCGGCGAATCCTGGCACAGGCGGTGGTCGGCCAGAACAGCGCGCATCAGCCCTTTGGCGGGGTGGTCCCCGAGATCGCCGCGCGCGCCCACGTCGAGATTCTCCCGGGTCTGATCGAACGCGTGCTGTCGGACGCCAAGATGTCGATTCGCGACGTCGACGCGATCGCCGCGACTGCGGGACCGGGGCTGATCGGCGGCGTGATGGTTGCGCTGCTGGCCGGAAAGGGCTTGGCATTGGCGGCGGGTAAGCCGCTGGTCGCCGTCAATCATCTGGAGGGTCATGCGCTCTCGCCGCGCCTTGCGGACCCCGACCTGGGCTTCCCCTATCTGCTGCTGCTCGTTTCCGGCGGGCACTGCCAACTGCTCGAGGTTCGAGGAGTCGGCGACTATCGCCGGCTTGCGACGACGATCGACGATGCTGCAGGCGAAGCGTTCGACAAAGCGGCGAAGCTGCTTGGATTGTCTTATCCGGGGGGACCGGCGATCGAGGAGCTGGCGAAGGCCGGCAACAAGTCGAGTGTGCCGTTGCCGCGGCCGCTGGTGGGTTCAGGGGAGCCGCATTTTTCCTTCGCCGGCCTGAAGAGTGCAGTGCAGCGCGCAGTCGCCTCAGGCGACTTTCCCAGCGAAGATATCGCCGCGAGCTTTCAACAGGCCGTGGTCGATTGCCTCGTCGATCGCACCCGCCTGGCGCTCGGGCGAACCGATGCGCCTACGCTGGTGGTCGCTGGCGGAGTCGCGGCCAACCAGGCCATTCGTGGGGCCCTGGCCCAACTCGCGAAGGCAAATGGACGTCGCTTCAGCGTGCCCCCCGGCTGGCTGTGCACCGATAATGCCGCGATGATCGCCTGGGCGGGGGCAGAGCGGTTCGCGAATGGAGATTGCGACGCGTTAGACGTGCCCGCGCGTGCGCGGTGGCCATTGGATGAGAGCGCAGAAAAGGTGCGCGGCGCGGGGGCGAAGGCGTGAGGCTCGGTGTCGTTGGTGGCGGCGCCTGGGGTACCGCATTGGCGCAGGTGGCATCCGCAGGTGGGCAACAGACCTTGCTGTGGGCGCTTGAGCCCGACGTCGTGTTGGCGGTGAACGCTCACCACGAAAATCCAGCCTATCTCGCCGGCGTGCCGCTCAATCCGGCTATCCGGGCCACTTCCGATCTCAGCGACCTCCAGACCTGCGATGCGTGGCTGGTGGTCACTCCCGCGCAGCACATGCGCTCGGTGCTCGATCAGGCACCGGACTTCGACAAGCCGCTGGTGCTCTGTGCCAAGGGGATCGAGGAGCACAGCGGGGAATTGCTCCACACCGTGGCGAAACACGTTTGTCCAAGGGCCGAGATCGCGGTCCTTTCTGGTCCGGCTTTCGCGCGGGAGGTCGCGCAGGGCCTACCGACCGCGGTCACGCTGGCCGCCAACGATGCGGGCCTCGCTGAGCGCCTCCGCGACCGGCTCGCCCAGCCGACGTTCCGGATCTACGTTTCCGACGATGTCGCCGGGGCGGAGATCGGCGGGGCGGTGAAGAATGTCCTCGCCATTGCCTGCGGCGTGGTCGAGGGGAAAGGCTTGGGTCAGAATGCCCGCGCAGCGCTGATCGGCCGCGGATTCGCCGAGATGACCCGGTTTGGGCAGGCCTTTGGGGCGAGGCGCGAGACGCTCGCGGGGCTAAGCGGTCTTGGGGATCTCGTGTTGACCTGCACCTCGACAAGCTCGCGCAATTATTCGCTCGGGGTCGGTTTGGGCCAGGATCGAGCCGCTGCCGACTTGCTGTCTGATCGGCGAACCGTCGCGGAGGGGGCCTTCACCGCGCCGGTGCTGGCCCGGCTCGCTCGGGAAAAGGGTGTGGACATGCCGATCGTTGAAGCCGTCGACGCGCTGGTCGCCGGGAGGGCCAATGTCGAGCAGGTGCTCGATGCGCTGCTCAGCCGTCCTCCGCGGCCCGAAGGCGTCTAGAAATCGATCGCGATGCCTTTCTTTTCCCAGTCGCCGTAGCGGGTGGGATCGAGCCGTTCCTCTTCGCCGGCCGGCGGCGCTGCCTCGCCAAGCGGCGCGGGCTCGGGCACCGGGGGCGATGGGCTGAGATAGGCGGGCGCTTTGAGGTGCTTGGGGCGTTTCATGACGCCAAGATGATGACTGAAGCAATTTATGCCAAGCGTTGAAGGTGTAGCTGCTCGCCGTGCGGCGCTTCAGTTGCTCGACGCCGTCTTGCGGCGGGGGCAGACGCTGGACGCAGCAGGCGGCTCCATTCGCAACCTCTCCCCTCCCGATCATGCCCTTGCGCTGGCGATCGCCGGCGAAGCGCTCCGCCGTCTGCCCGACCTTGACGCACTGATCGATGGCGCGACGCGGCAGCGGCTGCCCGGGGACAGCAAGGCCCGCATGGTGCTGCGGCTGGCGTTGGCGCAGAAGATCGGCCTTGGAACGCCGGACCATGCTGTGGTCGCAACTGCGCTCCCGCTGGTTGACGGCGGACCGAGGCGCCTCGTGCACGGCGTCCTCGGAACATTGCTTCGCCGAGGCTTGCCGGTGTTCGAAGCGCCGCGCTTGCCGGACGCGGTCGAAGAACGGTGGAATTCTGCCTGGGGCGATGATGTCGTGCAGGCCGCACGAAGCCAGATCGCAACCCGACCGCCGCTCGACCTTACCTTCAAAAGCGACACCGAGGCCCAGGCGTTCGCCACTGCGAACGAAGGGATGTCACTGGCGCCTTCTCATGTGCGTGTCGCCAGCAAATCCGTCACCGACCTCCCGGGTTTCGCCGAAGGCCGATGGTGGGTTCAGGATCTCTCGGCCTCGCTACCCGCGCGGCTGATACCCGGCGATGCGTCGGATGTGCTCGACCTGTGCGCCGCTCCGGGCGGGAAGACGATGCAGCTGGCGGCCGCGGGTCACCGGGTGACATCGGTCGATGCGTCGGCAAGTCGTCTCCGACGACTGCGGGAGAATCTGGAGCGCACTCGACTCGAAGCGGAATTGGTCGAGACCGACGCGCTCCAATGGAAGGCAGGTCGACAGTTCGATGCCATCCTGCTGGATGCGCCATGCTCCGCGACAGGCACCTTCCGGCGGCATCCCGAAGTCCTGTACCGGGCGCGGGACCCGATCATCGCCGAAAATGCCGACGTTCAAGCGCGATTGCTCGACCGCGCGACCGAGCGGCTCAAACCTGGCGGTCGTCTGGTCTACTCGGTCTGCTCGCTGGAACCGCGCGAGGGTGAGGAAGTGGTCCGGACATTTGTCACTCGTCACTCGGACTTCCGCATCGAATCGCCGAACGACCTGCCTGGCTTCGTACCGGTTTCGGCCGAGGGTTGGGTCCGCATTCTGCCCGGCTTGCTCGAAGCGGAAGCCGGGCTCGACGGCTTCTTCATGGTGCGCCTTGTCCGCGACGGTTAAACCCGGTTAATCGGGCTCATGCCCATCATCGCTCCTTCGATCCTGTCCGCCGACTTCGCCCGCCTTGGCGAAGAAGTGAATGCGATCGACAGAGCGGGCGCGGACTGGATCCACGTCGACGTGATGGATGGCCATTTCGTCCCGAACCTGACGATCGGCCCAGGAGTGGTGAAGGCGCTGCGGCCGCACACGGCGAAGCCGCTCGACGTCCATCTGATGATTTCGCCGATCGACCCGTTCCTCGACGCCTTCGCAGAGGCGGGCGCCGACCATATCACGGTGCATCCGGAAGCCGGGCCGCACCTCCATCGCACTGTCCAGCGCATCAAGGCGTTGGGCAAGAGTGCAGGCGTATCGCTCAATCCCGCGACCCCGATCGATGCTCTCGACTACGTCCTGGATGAGCTCGACCTGGTCCTGGTTATGAGCGTCAATCCGGGCTTTGGCGGCCAGCAGTTCATTTCGAGCCAGCTGAGGAAGATTGAGGCGATCGGCGAGATGATCGTCCAGCGCGGCCTGAAGGTTGAACTCGAGGTTGACGGCGGCATTGATCCGGAGACGGCGCGGCAGGCAGTGGGCGCCGGAGCAACCGCACTCGTCGCCGGGACCGCCGTGTTTCGCGGGGGCGCTGCTGCTTACGCTGACAACATCAAGGCGCTCAGGGGCGAAAGTTGAGCGACGGCGGTTCGGCGGATGCACGTGCGGTCGTCAGCAGGCTCGCGCGGGGCTCGCTTCTTTCCCGGCTGAGATCTTCCCGGCAGCCGCTGAAGCTCGTGGCGGTTCCGCGTGATCACGTGCAGGGCGAACGCTCGCGGGGCGACGCCTTGCTGGCCGGCCGCTTCGTGGTTGGCAGCGAGACGCTCAGCCTCAAGGACCTCGACTTCGGCGAAGTCGGAGCTTCCGGTGTAATTGCGGAGCAGCTTCAGGGCTTTTCCTGGCTTCGAGACCTTGCTGCGGCGGCTTCGCGCGAGAAGGGAGCCCGGCTCGCCGAGGCGGTGGTCGGCCGCTGGCTGATCGCGCATGGGACTCGGATCGACCAAGCGTGGGCGCCGCACCTGTGGGGCGAGCGCATTCTGTTCTGGACCGCTTACGCACCCTACATCCTGTCGAGCGGCGACAGCGGATACCGGTCCGCCTTGCTCAACACGCTGGCACGGGGCGCGCGTCACCTCGACGCCAGTGCGGACAGGGCCGCCGCGGGGCTCGATCGGGTCACTGCATGGTGCGGCGTCGTTGCAGCGGGCCTTCTCGTCCAGGGGGGCGTCCCGCGCCTTGCCCGGGGAGAAGCCGGACTAGCACGTGCCTTGGCTTCGGCTCAGTTCGATGACGGCGGGCTGATCAGCCGATCCCCGTTCGAGCAGGTCAAGCTGGTCGACCGCTTCGGTCTTCTGCGGGCCTGCTACGTCGCTGCCAAGCAGACGATGCCCGAGGGTATAGAGGCAGCGGCCCAGGCGTCGCTCGCCGCATTGCACGGCATCATGATGGGTGATGGAGCGCTTTCAAGCTGGCAAGGCTGTAATCCGGGAGAGCCGGCGAAGCTTGCCTCACTGATCGACGGGTGCGGCCTGCGTGCGCGGCCGCTTCGCCAGGCGCGCGGATGGGGCTATCAGCGTATGTCAGCCCTTGGGACGGTGCTGATCATCGACGGCGCTCCACCGCCGCCACAGAAGAGTGCCGAGCAGGGTTCCGCTTCGACGCTGGCGTTCGAGTTGTCCGACAGCGGACAACGGCTGGTGGTCAACTGCGGCGGTCCCGGACCGCTTCCCACCGACCTGCCCGACGAGCTGGTGCGGGGGCTGCGGACCACTGCGGCCCACAGCACCCTTGTCCTAGCAGACACGAACTCGACGAATATTCTCGCTGACGGCTCGCTAGGCAAGGGAGTCGAGGACGTGGCGATCGATCGTACCGAGGACAATGACGCCAGCCGGCTGGAAGCAAGCCACGATGGCTACGTCCGGTCGTTCGGCCTGATCCACAAGCGCAGCCTGATGCTCGGCAATGACGGTAAGGAGCTGCGCGGTGCCGACCAGTTGATCCCCAAGGGCCGCAAGAAGATCCGCGAGGGCGTGCCGTACGCCGTGCGATTCCACCTCGCTCCGGGGGTTGAAGCGACGATCACGGCCGATGGGATGGGCGCGATACTTCGCTCGAAGGGCGCGCCGCCGTGGAACTTCCGTTGCCGCGGCGCCAATCTCGCGGCCGAGGAAAGTCTCTGGATCGATGGCCGCGGACAGCCGCGCAGCACGACTCAGCTTGTCATCGTCGGCGAAGTCTCTGCATTGGGTGGCGAAATCGGCTGGCAATTCCGCCGCGCCAGCTAAGCAAAGGAAGATCGATGACTGACCTCGTTCCGGTCCGCCGGGCACTGATCTCGCTTTCCGACAAAACCGGCCTGGAAACGCTTGCTGCCGGTCTTGCGCGCCACGGTATCGAGATCGTCTCGACCGGTGGGACCGCGGCGAAACTTCGTCAGGCAGGTGCCGAGGTCAGGGACATTTCCGACCTCACCGGTTTTCCGGAGATGATGGACGGCCGTGTGAAGACGCTTCACCCGAAGGTCCACGGCGGACTGCTCGGTGTCCGGGACAATCCCGAGCACGTTGCCGCCATGGAGGAGCACGGGATCGGAGCGATCGATCTGGTGGTCGTCAATCTCTACCCGTTCCTCAGCACCGTGATGAGCGGCGCCGATCGGGACACGGTGATCGAGAATATCGACATCGGCGGCCCGTCGATGGTTCGCTCCGCCGCGAAGAACCATGCCCATGTCGCGATCGTCACTGACCCTGCGGATTACGCCTCCTTGCTGGAAGAGCTGGACGCCAATGGCGGCGCGACGTCGCTGCAGCTCAGGCGAAGGCTGGCCGCGAAGGCGTTCGCGCTTACCGCAGAATATGATTCCACCATTTCTCAATGGTTCGCCTTCGCCGACCAGGGGGAACGCTGGCCGGCAAAATTGACGCTGTCTTCCACGCTGAGGATGCCGCTCCGCTATGGCGAGAACCCGCATCAGAGCGCTGCGCTCTACCTGCCGGTGGGTCCTTCCGCCCACGGGGTCGCCCAGGCGCATCAGGTTCAGGGCAAGGAGCTGAGCTACAACAACCTCAATGACGCCGATGCGGCGTTAGAGCTCGCGGCTGAGTTTCGGGAAGCCGCGCCGACAGTGGTGATCGTAAAGCACGCCAACCCCTGCGGAGTTGCGACCCGAGACAGCCTGCTCGATGCATGGAAAGACGCACTGTCGTGCGACAGCGTGTCGGCGTACGGCGGGATCGTGGCCACCAACCGTCCACTCGATGGAGCGACCGCAGAGGCGATCACCGAGATTTTCACCGAAGTCGTCGTCGCGCCGGACGCGGACGATGACGCCAAGGCGGTGTTCGCGCGAAGGAGGAACCTGCGGTTGCTGCTTACGGGCGTTCTCCCCGATCCGGCGCGCGGCGGGACGAGCCTCGCCCTGATCGCCGGCGGCCTGCTGGTGCAGGATCGCGACAATGGGATGATCACTCGCGATCAGCTGAAGGTCGTCACCAAGCGCGAGCCGACCGAGCAGGAATTGCGCGATTGCCTGTTCGCCTGGACGGTCGCCAAGCACGTCAAGTCGAACGCCATCGTGTACGCGAAGGACGGGGCGACCGCCGGCATAGGCGCGGGCCAGATGAACCGCCGTGACAGCGCCCGGATTGCTGCAGCCAAGGCGCAGGAGGCTGCAGAGACTTATGGTTGGCCGGAACCGCGCACCGTTGGCTCAGCGGTCGCGTCGGACGCGTTCTTCCCGTTCGCTGACGGCCTGCTGGCTGCAGCCGAGGCTGGTGCAACGGCGGTGATTCAGCCCGGCGGGTCGATCCGCGACGACGAAGTTATCGCGGCTGCCGACGAGGCCGGGCTTGCGATGTTGTTCACCGGTATGCGGCACTTCCGCCACTGATCAGATCTCGTCGGAGACTGGGCCACGCGCCACGGCCGCATCCTCCGCTTCGCGCAGTTCGCGGACCTCGTGCTTGCGCAGGGTGAACAGGCCCCGGTCCTCAGGGGTGAAGCCCTTCGTCCAAAGAATCGCACCGAACGAAAGCAGGATTGCGGGGACACCGAGCAGCTGAAGCGAATCCGGAAGCAGGAAGCGGACCGCGGCACCGACGATCACCCCGGCCGAAGTCGCCCACGCAAGATCCCAGCGCCAGCCCGAAACGCCCGCCCCGAGCTTGGTCGACAACAGCCATGATTTGGCGATCGAAGCGAAGGCCAAAGCGACGCACAGCGCGATCGCCGGCCCGGTCGCCTGGAAGGTTGGAGGGAACCCTTCGCCCTTCATCGCCAGGATGAATCCGGCGGCCAGGGCCGCCTCCATCGCCAGCATGACGAGGCTGATTGCCATGTTCTGATTGCGGGCGACGTAGATCAACGCCGATTCGCTGACGACCGCGGCGGCGGCGATGACTTCCGCCGCCAGCAGGAAGCCCAGCATTGCGGTACCCCCGGTAAAGGCCGAACCGACCAGGCCCATCACGGCTCGTCCGGGAATCCCGAGCGCCAGAGCAATGCCGAGCTGCGCGGCGATGATCCAGTAGGTTACCTGCCGCAGCTGCTTGGCGATGGAGAGCCGATCGTTGGCCTTGAGCTTCCGGACGATTGCCGGTCCCAATACCGGCTCGAAGCTGGTCTTCAGCTTGGCGGGGAGCGTCGCAACCTGCTGGGCCGCATAATAAACGCCGACCAGGCTTGCAGGCATGAACGCGCCGAGCACGGCGAGGTCGATACGGCGCGACGCCCATTCGACCGCATCCGCGGCGGCAAGCTGCGAGTTGCGAGCGGCAGTCCGCCAGCTGGTCCCAAAGTCAGGCTTCCAGCCTTGTGGAAAGCCATAGCAGCGAAACAGCGGAATAAGGGCGGCGATAAGCGCTGCAACGCGCGAAAAGACATAGGAAATGATGAGCCCGTCATCGAGCGAGATGTAGGACCAGACGAAGGCGACGATGCTGATCGTCCACGGCTCAACGATCGATCGGGCGCGCACCGTGGCTCCGACGTCATGATGATAGGCGAGCGCCGCCAGCGAGATGTCGGTCCAGCTGATCGCGAGCACGGTGATCGCCAGCATCCGATCCAGCCCGTGGATTGGAGTCGTCGGGTACATCGCCTTTGGAAAGGCGAACAGCACCGCCATTCCGACCAGCGAACCCACGGCCGCTACGAGCAGTGCGTCGGCAACGATGCAGGATTGCGGCTTCTTCGCATGGGCAAGAAGCTGAGCGAGTCCCCGCCGCAATCCCAGCGCGCCGATCTGAGCGGCGAACTCCACCGTCAGGATCGCATAGGCGAAGCGCCCCAGCGCTTCGGCGCCGTAGATTCGGCCGCCAATGAACAGGAAAGGGATCTGCCCGGCGAGCCGAAGGACAAAACCGAATATGTTGAGCCGGCCGCCACTGGCGAGCGTGGCCATGTCCGCGTCGGGTCCGGTGGCGACCGCCGCCGCGACGCGATCGCTATCGCTCAATGCGCGGCGCCCCAATGCTCGCCCCAGCCGACCTCGACATCGAGCGGAACGTCGAGCTTCATCGCCGGCTCGGCGGCCGATGCCATCACCTGCTTGATGACTGATGCCGCCGCTTCTTCCTGGCCATCCGGAACTTCGAACACCAGCTCGTCGTGGACCTGGAGGAGCATCCGGACATCGTTCAGACCGGCCTCGGCGAGCGCCTCGTCCATCCTCGCCATCGCCCGCTTGATCAGGTCGGCACTGGTGCCCTGGATCGGCGCGTTGATCGCCGCGCGTTCAGCGCCGCCCCGGATCGACGGGTTGGGCGAGCGGATATTGGGCTCGAAGTGGGTTTTCCGCCCGAACAGGGTCTTCGTGAACCCGTTCTCGCGCACGAATGACAGCGTCGCGTGGGTGAAGGCGCGAATGCCGGGGAAGCGCTCGTAATAGCGGTCGATGATCGCCTTGCCCTCTTCCTTCGGCAGCCCGAGCCGGCCTGCGATGCCCCAGGCGGAGCTGCCGTAAAGGATGGCGAAGTTGATCGTCTTCGCCTGGTTGCGCGTGTCGCGATCGACGCGGCCGAACAGCTCCTCGGCGGTCAGGCTATGGATGTCGACGCCGCTTCGGAATGCCTCCTTCAGCTGCGGCACGTCGGCCATGTGCGCGGCGAGGCGCAGTTCGATCTGGCTATAGTCGGCGCTGAGCAGCTTGTAGCCCGGCTCCGCGACGAAGGCGTCGCGGATCTTCCGCCCGATCTCGGTGCGGATCGGGATGTTCTGCAGGTTGGGATCGTTGGAGCTCAGCCGTCCGGTCTGCGCTCCGGTCATCGAATAACTGGTGTGGACGCGCCCGGTCTCCGGGTTGATCTGTGCCTGCAAGGCGTCGGTGTAGGTCGACTTGAGCTTCGTCAGCTGTCGCCATTCCAGCACCAGGTTTGCGCATTCGACTCCCTCCGCAGCGAGCCGTTCGAGCTCATTGACGTCGGTCGAATATTGGCCGCTCTTCCCCTTGCGGCCGCCCTTCAATCCCAAGCGGCCGTAGAGCACTTCGCCGAGCTGCTGCGGCGAGCCGATCGTGAACGGCCCGCACGCCGCCTCGTAGATCCGCTCCTCCAGCCGTGCCGTCTCCTCGGCGAACTCGCGGCTGAGCCGGGCCAGATAGTCGCGGTCGACCTTGATGCCCCGACGCTCCATCCGCGCCAGCACCGGAACCAGCGGGCGGTCCACGCGATCGTAGACGCGCGCCACATTCTCCTGCGCCAGGCGCGGTTTCAGCCGGAGCCACAGCCGAAGCGCGATGTCGGCGTCCTCGCCGGCATATTCGGTCGCCGGACCGAGCGGGACCTTGTCGAAGGTGATCTGCTTCGATCCCGACCCGCACAGCTGCTTGTAGGGGATCGTCTCATGCTCGAAATGCAGCTTGGCAAGCTCATCGAGCCCGTGGCCGAAGCTGCGGCCGGCATCGAGGTCGAAGTTCATCACCATCGTGTCGTCTATCGGCGCGACGTCGATGCCGAGCTTGTCGAACATCACCCAGTCATATTTGAAATTATGGCCGATCTTCAGGACTGCTTGGTCTTCGAGAAGCGGCTTCAGCTTCCGCAGGACCAGTTCCTGGCTCATCTGGTCTGGCGCATCGGACAGCAGGTCCGCGCCACTGTGCCCGACCGGAATGTAGCACGCCTTGTTTGGCGCCGTCGCCAGGCTCACGCCCGCAAGCCGCGCGACGATGCAATCGATGCAATCGGTCTCGGTGTCGATCGCCACATACCCCTGGGCCCTGGCCTCGGCGATCCAGCGGTCGAGCGTCGCCTCGTCGGTCACCGTTTCGTACCTGGTCCTGTCGACCTCGATCTGCTCGGCTGCGGGAGCGGCCGACGCCGGCTTCCTGTCGAGCGACGCCATGACGTCATTGATCCCGCCGCCGCTGCTGCTCCTCGGAGCGGGCACGCTGCCGCCGGTCTCGAGCCGGGTCAGGAGCGACTTGAATCCCATGTCGGCGAGGAAGTCGCGAAGCGGCTCGGGGGGAATGCCCTTCAGGCGGAGGCCATTCAGCGGTTCGGGCAGGTTGGCGTCGCACACCAGCCGCACCAGTTCGCGCGACAGGCGAGCGGCGTCGGCATGGTCGATCAGCGATTGCTTGAGCTTGGGCTTTGAAATGGCGTCCGTCGAAGCAAGCACGGTCTCCAGATCGCCGAACTGCTGGATGAGCTGGCTTGCGGTCTTGGGCCCGATGCCCGGAACGCCCGGCACGTTGTCGACGCTGTCGCCCATCAACGCCAGCACGTCGCCGACCTTCTCCGGCGGCACTCCGAACTTCTCGAGCACTTCGGCGCGGCCGATCCGCCGATCATTCATCGTGTCGAGCATGTCGATCCCGGCATCCTCGTCGATCAGCTGCATCAGGTCCTTGTCGGAACTGACGATCGTCACCTTCCACCCCGCGCGCTTCGCCTCGGTGACGTAGCAGGCGATGATGTCGTCGGCTTCCAGCCCCGCTTCCTCGATGCACGGAATCGAGAAAGCGCGTGTCGCGACGCGGATCAGCGGAAATTGCGGGACCAGGTCCTCGGGCGGCGGCGGCCGGTGCGCCTTGTACTGGTCGTACATCTCATTGCGGTGGGTGTGCTCGCTCGCATCGAGGATGACCGCCATATGGGTCGGCCCGTCGGCCCGGCTGAGGTCACCGGCGAGCTTCCACAGCATTGTCGTATAACCATAGACCGCCCCCGCCGGCGTGCCGTGCCGGTTCGTGAGCGGCGGCAGCCGGTGATAGGCGCGGAAGATGTAGCTCGACCCGTCGACAAGGTAGAGGTGCGGGCGAGCGGAGGGATCGGCTTCGGACATGGATGAGGCGGTTTAGCAGTATGGCGGCGCGAAGGAAGCTGCGACGCCGTGACGAATGTGGGGGTCTCTAACGGGTTCGCCAAGCCATCGAGTGATATCCCCCTGAGCGACCCACAAATGTTCATTACGGATGTCGAACCACTTGTGCTAACAGCGTCGACGCTGATCCGACTGCCGGCGAGCTTCAAGGGGGTTACGAGCGGTCGCGGTTTCGCGGGTTGCGTCGTGCGCGCACATTCCCGGGGGGGACCGCATGAATCAGTCAGGAGTCGTCAGGCGCGCGCTCGGCGTGCTCATTCTCATCAGCTTTTGGGGGCCCGCGCCCAGTGTGGCCGCGGCCGTGAAAGCCGGCAAGGTCCGAACCTATTATATTGCCGCGGACGAGGTTCAGTGGAATTACACCCCGTCGGGTCGCGACGAGGCGATGGGCATGCCCTTCGACGACATCGCCCAGACCTTCACTCAGGCAGGGCCGCACCAGATCGGCAGCGTGAACAAGAAGGCGATCTACCGCGAATATACCGACGCCACCTTCAAGACCCTAAAGCCCCGCAGTGGCGCGCAGGCCTATCTTGGGCTCGTCGGGCCCATTCTCCACGCCGAAGTCGGCGATACGATTAAGGTCGTCTTCCGAAACAATGCGACGCACCCATTCAGCATGCATCCGCATGGGGTACTTTACGCCAAGGATTCCGAAGGCGCGGATTACGACGACGGTACCACCGGCAAGGACAAGTCGGACGGTTGCGTCGCTCCGCGCTCCACTCACACCTATACGTGGCAGGTCGCAGATCGTGCCGGACCGGGACCACGCGATCCGAACTCGGTGTTCTGGCTGTACCACTCACACTGTGACGAGTTGCGCGATGTCGCATCAGGATTGTTCGGCGGGTTCGTCATCACCCGCCGCGGCATGGCTCGGCCCGACGGGACGCCGAAGGACGTCGACAAGGAATTCGTTACCTTCTTCATCGCCATCAACGAGAATGAAAGCTGGTACCTCGACGACAATATCCGCGCTCATGTGACGGATCAGAAGGTCAGCCGCGCCGACGCCGGACCGCTGACCGTGACCGGCATGGCCGGAACCGTCGCCGGGACAGGGCTCGTCCCGACCAATGTCAAATGGTCCATCAACGGCTATCTTTACGGCAACATGCCAATGATCGTCATGAAGAAGGGCGATCATGTCCGCTGGTACGTGACCACGCTCGGCGACTTCAACAACGCGCATTCGCCGCATTGGCATGGCAATACCGTAATGGTCGCCGGCCAGCGGACCGATGTGCTGAGCATCATCTCGGCGCAGATGATCACCGCCGACATGACGCCGGATGCCGCCGGCACCTGGCTGTTCCACTGTCATATCAGCGATCACATGCTAGCGGGGATGGTGGGTCGCTACCGCGTAGACCCTTAGGGAACGAGCACCGTGTCCTTCGCCACTGGCAGCAATTCGGGATAATCGAGGGTGTAGTGGAGGCCCCGGCTCTCGTGCCGGGAAAGCGCCGAGCGGATGATGAGGTCGGCGACCTCGACCAGGTTGCGCAGCTCGATGAGGTCGGGGGTCACCCGGAAGTTCTTGTAATAATCGGTGACCTCGCGCCGGAGCAGGTCGATCCGGTGCTTGGCGCGCTCCAGCCGCTTGGTCGTCCGGACGATGCCGACGTAATTCCACATGAAGCGGCGGATTTCGCCCCAGGTCTGGGCGATCACCACTTCCTCGTCGCTGTCGGTGACCCGGCTTTCGTCCCAGGCGCGGATGCCGGGCACGTCCGGAAGCGCGTCCCAATTGGCGTCGATGTCCCTCGCCGCCGCCTCGCCGAACACAAGGCATTCGAGCAGGCTGTTGGACGCCAGCCGATTGGCGCCGTGGAGGCCCGATTGGGTCACCTCTCCAGCCGCATAGAGTCCCGGCGCGTCGGTGCGGCCAGCGAGATCGATGAGAACTCCGCCGCAGGTGTAGTGCTGGGCCGGCACGACCGGGATCGGCTCAAGGGTGATATCGATGCCGAGCGTCAGCAGCTTCTCGTAGATGTTCGGGAAATGCTCGCGAACGAATTCGGGATCGCGGTGCGAGATATCGAGGTGGACATAGTCGAGGCCCAGGCGCTTGATTTCATGGTCGATCGCCCGGGCGACGATGTCACGGGGAGCGAGTTCGGCACGCTCGTCGAAACGGGGCATGAACCGCGTTCCGCCGCCCTTCACGCCCGGTGGAAGCTTCAACTGACCGCCTTCGCCGCGCACTGCTTCGGTGATCAGGAAGTTCTTGACCTGCAGATTGTAGAGGCAGGTCGGATGGAACTGCATCATCTCCATGTTGGAGACTCGGCAGCCCGCTCGCCATGCCATGGCGATGCCGTCGCCGGTCGCCCCGCGCGGCGCGGTGGAATAAAGGTAAGCGCGCCCGGCTCCGCCGCTGGCGAGAACCGTCGCTCGGCCGGTCAGGGTTTCGACCCGCTTCTTCTTGCGGTTGTAGGCGTACAGGCCGTGAACCGCGCCGTTGGTCGAGAAATGGGTGGCGTGGCGCCCGGTGATCAGGTCGATCGCCACCATGTCGGGCACCAGCGT
>DASUZY010000022.1:0-22470 GCA_036376635.1 Sphingomicrobium sp. | reverse complement strand
TCGGACTGCCTTACTGGTCGATGTCGTCGGAGCTGAAGAAGCGTGTCAAGAACGCCGTCCAGTTCATCTCCAGCTTCGAGCATGCAGTGGCGCACGCGGCGACCGAGCGCGGGGCGAGCGGTGTGGTCTGCGGGCACATCCGCCCGTACCTCGGGGGCGGAGGCGGAGGCTGGTCAGTGAGTAGAATTCAAGTTAACGATCCCAAAGAAATTGATCGGGTCTTTGGATGCGCCGTGATTCTCAAGAGTTGCAAGCGTACGCCCACACAACCGGATCAGCAGCCTACCTCAGCACCATGCACACCTACGGCAGCTCAATTAGCAAACTCTGGCCAAGTCAGGTTTAAGTTCACAGAGGCTGCTTCGTCCGTTGCCGGCAATGCTACCATTGCGAGAGGGACATTCACAACCGCAGGAGGGTACTCGGGTTCCTTTGTCTCTACATCCTACGGCTATCAGTATGGGCTCGGCGGCAAAGGGCCAAGTGTCTCCGAAGGGTGGGGCACATCTCAGAGTCTCGCAACCTTCAAAGGCGCCAATCTCAACATCGTCGGCAACCTGTTGGGATACGCGATTAGTGATAGCTTTCTTCCAGGATCGTTGTCTCATGTAGGAGCGACCGATGCTTTCTCGACACCCGGCGTCTCAATCGGAGGGAGCGCATCGACGACCGATTTGAAGAATGTGTCATGCCCTGTGGGACCAAAGCAATGACGAAGAATGGATTAAATATCGCCGGCGCCCTCCTGGCCGCGCTCTTAGTAGTCGGGACGTTCGTACATTTTCATCACCCCCCGCCGTCTCCAGCCGATTTTGACGGGACGTATTCTAATCCATGCTGCTCGGCAGTTCAGTTGCGAGATGGGTATCTCACCACGGCAGGTAGCACCGCAAGAATTCGCTACGTCCACGATAAGTTTGGAGTCGCGGGGTATCTCGCATCCCCCGTCGGCCAACTCTATGTGCCGCAAGACGGTAAGAAGGCAGCGAGTACGTTAGTCTTCTCTAGTGATCTCCAACAATTCTCAACAGTAGATTCATCGGGCAAGGAGAGGATTTTTCGTAAGGCTGCGACGTAGTGTCGACGGGGGAGTCAGCACAATGAACCTTTGGGCCGCCGCTGTCGCGGTACTTGCGACTATCACGCTAGTCCGCGCACTCTTAAACGGCAGCGCATCCATTGCTGGGCAAAGCATGCTTAGACGCGAAGAGCCCACCGTTTACTGGTTCGTTGTCGCCTGCAATTTGGCAGTTGTGATCGTTCTATTGTGGGTCGGCTTGAAGTAGTTGGCTTGAAGCTCAAGCGCTTCCTCAAAACGAGCTACCTACCAATCGTCATCGTGGACAGTGCGTGTACACGCCGTGGTTTCTGCTATACCCCTCCTGTCAGACAGGTGAAGTAGTAACAGACGTTGGGATTGCACATGGCCTAACCAATTGCTCATCCGGCACCGGCCCCCCGATCACCGCCGGGCAGACTTCTGTCGGCAGTGGCGCACCAAGCGCTGCTGCAACTCCAGCGGCGCGAGCGAACTGGGCGATTTCAGTCTCCCAGCTCAGGAACCATGCCGCCTTTTCATCTTCGAACTCATAGCAATCGTAGGTTCTTTCCAGACCCTTCTTCACATGATTGAGAGCGGCCTCGGCCGTTTCGAAATCGATCTTCAGGCGCTTTGAGTTCGATCTCATTGTCCGCCTGAAGTCGTGGGGCGTGAACCGCTCAATCGGGTGACCAGCGATCGCAGTCATCCGGGACACGACACGATCCCGTGCCTTATACCAGACCGAGTTGTTTCTCGGACCTTCGATCCGTTCCGCGGGGAAAACCCATTCGTGATTGCTGGCGAAGAGCGAACGTCCCCAGGGGCCGAGTGCGATCCTGTGCGGGACGGAGTTTTTCGATCGCTCGCCCGGAATGGTCCACACGCCGCTTACCAGTTCGTCCGATTTCGCCCGCGCAACCTCCGAGAGGCGCGCGGCGGTCAAGAGCCAGAGCAACATGCCCCGCTGCACCCACCGCTCATCTTCCGCCAAGGCCCGCAGAAACCATTGGATCTCAAGCAAGCTGAGCTTGCGCGACCTCGGCGTCTCCGGAAATCGGAGGTCTCCCAGGCGTCTCGACGGGTCAACCTCGAGGCCGACCTCAAGCCCGCGCAGCCCCGAAGCCCAGCCGAAGAACACCTTCAGTTCCGCGGCCAATCGGTTCGCCCGGATCTTCGCGACCTTGCCCTTCGCCTCGACGAGCCGGATGAGATCCTTCTCGGTCACTTCATAGACACTGCGAGTGGCGAGCCCGGGCGCGATGTCGCGATTGAAGATCTCCAGCTTATCGGCGATCGTCCGGGGCTTGTTCGTGCGCTTGGCGCGCGAGGCGCGCCCCTCCCTCACCGCGCGCATGTAGAGTTCGTGGGCTCGCGCGACGGTCATTCCGGCGCGCGTCTTTGCCTCGCGTTCAGCCTCCCGCGGATCGATCCCGGCCTCCACCATCAGGTTGAGCCCGCGCGCCCATTCACGCGCATCCGCGATGGATTGGGAGGGGAACGGTTTTCCGTACAGAGTGACCATCACCGAAATCCGGGCAAGTTTTCTGCGGTATCTCCACCGCTTCTTGCCGCTGCCGAGGACCTCGATCGCAAGACCGGGCGTTTGCTGATCGGCCAGCAACCCATTGTGAAGGCCGTCAATTGTTGCCGGCGTAAGCGCAACTTTCCGTGCCACGAGCCAACTCCCGTCGGATTTCCCGGCCCATAAAAACACGTCAAAAATCCAGTCAAAATAGCTGTCTAATCTGGTCCATCCGAGGCGAACCCGGTCCAGCTATCCGATCATCGATCTTTGGCGTAAGTCACTGCGAGGAAACCGAATCTAGAGAATTCGGCTGGCTGGGGCGGCAGGATTCGAACCTGCGAATGCCGGTACCAAAAACCGGTGCCTTACCACTTGGCGACGCCCCAGCATCGAGCCCCTGTGCGGGAGCGCGCGCTTATAGACAAGGGAGCGCTCAAGGGAAGGCTGCACGAACCGCCACTCGGCGGTTTGTCGAATGGCTATTCCGCGCTGACCTGCTTGGCCCTAGCCTCCGGCTGAAATCCAGTTCCTGGGGGGTGATCATGAAGCGGAACGGCCTGTTGTTTGCCGCAACAATATTGGGTGCGACGACCGCGTTCGCCCAAGGCACGAAAGCCCCGGTGTTCCCGCCTTACGGGTTTGATAAGAGCGCGGTTGATCCTTCGACGAAGCCTGGCGACGACTTCTTTCAATATGCCAACGGCGGATATCTGGCGCGGACGGAGATTCCTGCCGATCGTCCGATTGCGTCGCGCCGGTTTGAGATGACCGACCGGACCGACCAACAGCTGAAAACGCTGCTGGAGAATGCCGCGAGGGGTGTCGGCGAGCAGCCTACAGACCTCAAGGGAAAGGTTGGGGCTTTCTACGCTGCGTTCATGGATGAAGCGACGATCAGCCGGCTTGGAGCGTCTCCAATCTCACCGGAGCTTAGTGCCATCCGGAACGCGCCCGACTTGGCTGCGCTTGCACGGCTGATGGGTCAGAGCGCTATCGGATTCTATCCGTCGCCGATCGGCGCGAACGTCGATTCTGACCTGCACAATCCCAATGTGTATGCCATCTACTTAAGCCAGGGCGGCCTTGGGCTACCTGACCGTGATTATTATCTCAAAGATAGCTTCGCTCCGCAGCGAGACGCTTACCGCGCCTATGCGCAGCAGCTGCTGACGCTGGAAGGATGGCCCGATCCGGCCGGCAATGCGCAACGCGTGCTGGCGTTCGAAACTGCCCTGGCCGAGGCGAGTTGGACAAAGGTCCAGCTTCGTGATCCGGACACTCAGTACAATCCGGTGAGCAAGGCGCAGTTGCAGGCATTGGCGCCGCAATTCCCTTGGGCTGCGTACCTCGAAGGAACCGGAGTCGCCGACCGCGACCGGTTCATTGCGACGACCAATACCGCCTTTCCGAAGCTGGCCGCCGTCGTCGCCGCTGCTCCGCTCGATACGGTCAAGGCGTGGATGGCGTTCAGGGTCGCCGATAGTGCAGCGCCATACCTCTCGACGCCGTTCGATCAGGCCCGCTTCGTATTCCGCGAGCAGACCTTGCTGGGCCAGAAATCGGAAGCTCCACGCTGGAAGCGCGCGAAGCTTGCGGTAGGAGGCGACGATTGCGGGGCAAATCCCGGTAGCTGCTTTGGCACGATGAACTGGGGCGTCGGTGAGCTCTACTCACAGCGCTACTTCCCGGCCTCGACCAAAGCGGCGATCACGTCGCTGGTTGGCGACATCAAGGCCGCCTTCCGCAACCGTCTCGCGCATCTCGACTGGATGAGCCCCGCGACGCGGCAGGAAGCGCTGAAGAAGCTCGATACCTATACGATCAAGGTTGGCTACCCGGACAAGCCACGCGACTATTCGAACCTGGTCATCAGGCGCGACGACCTGGTTGGAAACGTAAGAAGGGCGGCCGCGGCCGACTGGGCGTTCTACGTCAATCGAAGCAACGGCCCGGTCGACAAGGCCGACTGGCTGATGACCCCCCAGACCAACGATGCCTACAATGGGTCATTACGCGATATCGTATTTCCGGCGGGAATCCTTCAGGCGCCGATTTTCGATGCGAATGCCGATCCGGCTTTCAACTATGGGGCTGTCGGCGCTGTGATCGGTCACGAGTTGACCCACGGCTTTGACGACCAGGGACGCAAGATCGATGCAGCGGGTGCGCTGCGCGACTGGTGGACGCCATCGGATGCGGCCGAGTTCAAGCGCCGCGCCAAGATGCTCGGAGATCAATATGCACAGTTCGAGCCTGTGCCCGGCGTGCATATCAATCCAGATCTGACGATGGGCGAGAACATCGCGGACCTTGGAGGTCTGACGATGGCGCTCGATGCCTATCACGCGTCGCTGAGGGGCAGGCCGGCGCCGGTACTCGGCGGACTGACCGGGGATCAGCGCGTCTTCCTTGGCTGGGCTCAGGCATGGGCTGGCAAAGGTACTCCGGACATGATCCGGCAAATGACGATCAGTGACCCGCACAGCTGGCGCAAATATCGGGTCAATGGCGTCGTTCGGAATATCGACGGCTGGTATCGTGCCTTCCAGGTGCAGCCTTCTGACAAGCTATACCTTGCACCTGCGATGCGCGCGCGAATCTGGTAAGGCGCTTGGCATGACTGAGGCGGCGATCCGCGATTTCCACGCGCACATCTATTACGATCCCGAGGAAGTCGACGAAGCCAAGCGGCTTGCGGCAGCCGTGCAGCAACGGTTCCCAGTGGCGGTCGGACATTTCCACCTGCGACCCGTCGGCCCGCATCCTCGCGGGAGCGTCCAGCTAACCGTAGTGCGTGACGATTTCGGTGACGTCGCCCAATTCCTGGCTCTCAACCGAGGGCGCCTCACGATCTTTGCCCACGCCGAAACGGGCGACGACCTGGCCGATCACACGCGGCACGTGATCTGGTTTGGGCCGAGCGAGCCGCTCGACCTATCGATCTTCGATTAGTCGTTCGGAATGCGGCCGTTGACCAGGTCGTCATAGTCCCTGGATAGCTGCCG
The DNA here is from genome assembly GCA_036376635.1 of Sphingomicrobium sp. GTDB lineage: Bacteria > Pseudomonadota > Alphaproteobacteria > Sphingomonadales > Sphingomonadaceae > Sphingomicrobium. The sequence continues at coordinate 16,898 of DASUZY010000022.1, read as the reverse complement.
GGTCATTTCGCCGACCTCGAAATTCCACGGTCCAACCGAACGCACCGGAGTGACTTCGACTGCCGTGCCGGTCAGGAACATTTGCTCGAAGCTTTCGAGTTCTTCCGGCCAGATGGCGCGTTCCTGCACCTCGATACCGCGCCGCTCCGCCAGATCCTTGATTGTTCGCCGAGTGATGCCGTCCAGGAAGCAGTCAGGCGTCGGGGTATGAAGCGCGCCCTCCTTGACGAAGAATACGTTCGCCCCGGTCGCTTCAGCCACGCGGCCCCGCCAGTCGAACATCAACGCATCGTTATAGCCGTTCGCTTCCGCATGCTGCTTGGACAGCGTGCAGATCATGTAGAGGCCCGCCGCCTTTGAAGCCGTCGGTGCGGTATAGGGTGCGGGACGGCGCCACGGCGCAATCTCCAGCCGGATGCCGTCCTCGGAAATCCTCGGATCGTAATATTTGCCCCATTCCCATGCAGCGATCGCCAGGTGCGGCTTGGTCTTGCCGGGCGCAACACCCATCGATTCCGACCCGCGCCAGGCCAGAGGCCGCATGTAAGCATCGGTGAAACCGTTTACCTTGATGACTTCGTTGCAGGCTGCATCGATCTCTTCGACAGACCACGGCAGTTCGAAGCCGAGCAGGCTCGCACTCTTGCGCAGGCGCTCACTGTGTTCGCGCAGCTTGAAGATCTTACCGTTGTAAGCGCGCTGTCCTTCGAACACGCTGCTCGCATAATGAAGAGCATGGGTGAGGACATGGACGCGGGCGTCGCGCCACGGGACCATCTCCCCGTCGAACCAGATCCAGCCGTCGCGGTCGTCGAACGTGCCGTTTTGGGGTGCTGCCATGAAGCGCGCCTAGTGCAGGCGCGTGGACTCGGCAAGCGGAGCGCGGGCTTCCAGGGCAAGCTCTGAGCCGCGCCGTGCAGAGGCTTCGATGGTCGCAGCGACCAGGTCGTCGAGCGCCTGTTCGCGATCGAGAACGGCAAGACCCGCTTCAGTCGTGCCGTTCGGGCTAGCGACGCGCCGCGCGATGGAATCCATGCCCTCGTTGGCGGTGGCCGACATCCAGGCTGTCCCAAGCACCGTCTCGCGAGCAATGACCTCGGCGATTTCGGGGCTGAGGCCGCGCTTCTCGCCGGCCTTGGTCAGCGCCGCGATGAATCGGGCAACGTAAGCGGGACCTGCGCCTGCGACGGCACCGAGCGCTCCGAGCCGAGCCTCGTCGACCATCCACATCGCAAATCCAAGCGCCGAGAAGATATTCCCGATCTCATCCCGTGCCGCATCGCTGGCGTCTGACGTATACAGGCCAGTGACTCCGCGCCGAATTGCGACGGGTAGGTTGGGCGTGGCGCGAACGATCGCCGCAGCCCCCGGAAAGCGTTCGCGAAGGCTGGCCGTCTCAACGCCGGCGAGGAGCGAAACCACTATGGTGTTCGCGCTGAGATAGCGGCGTAGTTCGGGTGCGATCTCGTCCAGCTTCTGGGGCTTGAACGCCAGCACCAGAAGCTTGGGAGGCGCACCGGCATCCGCAAAGCTGGTTACCGTGCGAGCGCCTTCGACTGGCTTGCCGCTCGGCCGGATGACGGTGATCGCGCCGATGTCCAGCCCGGCGACACGCCATCCGTCGATGATCGCTCCGCCCATGTTGCCGCAACCCGCAAACCAGGTCGGGCGGGGAAGTTGAAGAGTTTCGGTCATGCTTCGCCGTGCGTGTCGATGAGGGCTGCCGCGATCGCCTCGCTGGGTGACTTGCCGCCCCACAGGACGAACTGGAATACGGGATAGAAGCGCTCGCACTCCTCGACCGCTGCCTCGGCGATGGCTTCGGCCTGCTCGAGGCTCAGCCCCTCGCCGCCGCGTGCATCGAGGATGGTTGAATGACGGAAGACCACGAGGCCCGACCCGGACCACATCTCAAAATGCCCGAGCCAAAGCTGTTCGTTCATCAGGCTCAAGGCCTCAAAAATAGCGGTCCGCTTGTCGGCCGCCACCTTGATGTCCGGGAACGCGAGAAACTGGAGAACCTGGTCCTCGGGTCGCCATACGCCGCGAAGCTCGTACTGTGCCCAGCTGCCGGTCGCCGACGCGACGATCTCACCCTCGGCGGTCCGCTCGCACGCCCAGCCGCGAGCCTCGAAATATTGCTCAAGGACCTCGATCGGCGCGCCGTCGTCGCGCTCGTCCTGAATTTCTTCCTCGCTCAGGTTCACGCTCCCGGGCTTGCCTTCTTGCCCGCCGGCCGCTTGGGCGTAGCGCCGCCGGCCTTCGCCTCCAGCGCAGCGATCCGGGTCTTCAGCGCCTCATTCTCGTCGCGCGCGGCAGCAGCCATAGCCTTCACCGCCTCAAACTCGTCACGGCCGACGAAGTCGGATCCCGCCATCCATTCGCGCATCTTTTCGCGCGCGCTGGATTCAGCTTCACGGCCCATGCCGGCGAACGTTCCGGCGAAGCCATTGACCATCTTCACGAAGTCATCGAACACCCGGTTCTCAGACTGCATCGAACATACTCCCTTTCGGCGCGGAAATAGGTGTTCGCGCCGCGTTCCGCCACCCTGGGCGCGGAACCTATCCCCAAGTGCCTAAAACTATCCCCAATTATCGCGTGTGCCAGACCAGTAGCGAGGTGCCTGCGTCGGGGTTCATATGCTCGATCGTCGAGTTCAGCGTGCCGGCGAATACCAGCCAGGCGAGGTAAGGGATGAGTAGAAGCCCTGCCGTATTGCGGAGTCGAAGGAACTGGCCAGCAGCTGCCGCTGCGATCGCGGCCATCGCCCAGATGATCACCTTCGCGAGGCGAATATCGTGCGCCGCAAAGAAGATCGGTGACCAGGCGAAGTTGAGCGCGAGCTGGATGAAGAACAAGGTCAGCGCCGCCTGTTTTCGCGGAGACGGTGGCTGCGAAATGATCATTGCGGCCGAAATGCCGAGCAGCGCGTAGAGGATCGGCCAGACGACGCCGAAGGCCCATCCCGGCGGCATGAAAGACGGCTTCTGCAAGGCGTCGAACCAGGGATTGCCGTAACCAGACTGCGAGACCCAACCGCTGGCTCCCCCCAGCAGTTCGATTGCAATCACGGCGATTACCGCAATCTTCCACCAGCTTCGGCGTTCGACGGTCTCAGCCATTCCTCACGGCTCCTAGCAGAAATTCGACATTGCCTTCGGGCCCGGTGATGGGGCTCGGTGTAGTCCCCAGCACGGTCCAGCCCTGCGCTTCAACCCAGTCTTTGGCCTCGGAACAGACGCGCTCATGGACGGCGGGATCGCGAACAACGCCCCCCTTCCCCACCTCGTGGCGTCCTGCTTCGAACTGCGGTTTGACGAGTGCGACGAGCTTAGCGCCGGGTTTGGCAAGCCTCAGCGGCGCTTCGAGGACCTTGGTGAGGCTGATGAAGCTCGCATCGCAAACCACGATATCGACAGGCTCAGGAACGAGATTGGTGTCGAGGCCACGCGCATTGGTCTGCTCGTGCACGACAACGCGGGGGTCCTGTCTCAGCTTCCACGCCAGCTGGTTGGTCCCGACGTCAATCGCGTAAACCTTCGCCGCGCCGCGCGAGAGCAGCACATCCGTGAAGCCGCCGGTCGAACTCCCAACGTCGAGCGCGATGGCGCCAACTACGTCGAACCCGAAGTGCGTCAGCCCATGATCAAGCTTGATCCCCCCGCGCGAAACCCACGGATGATCTTTCCCCCGAACCGCCAGCGGAGCATCCTCGGCAAGCATGTCGCCAGCTTTCGAAAGCTTCTTTTCGCCGGAGAACACAGCGCCGGCCATGATCAGAGCCTGAGCTCGCGTCCGGCTGTCGGCCAATTTGCGGCTCACCAGCAACTGATCGACGCGGATTTTCGAGCGCAATCAGCGAGCTTCCGCTTTGTCGATTAGTCGGGCGGCAACACGGGATATCCGACACACGCTGGCTACGAGTGCCAAGGTTATCAGGGCGCAAGCCATAGCCGCGACGTATCTGGGATGCGCCGGCGGTGGGTCGCTAGTGAATCCTCCCGTGCCACCCAGCGCGATCAGGACACCGAATAATCCCGCGAGGCAAATGAATAGCCCGCTGAGCACGGCCACTACATTGACCAACGACCTCAGTGCAACCGCAGTTTGCCAGCGCACGGCTTAAGCCCGAACCTCCTCGACACCTGCGCTGTTAACCCGCAGCGCCTTCAGCACGGTCTCGACAATGTGCGGCGCGTTGAGGCGGGCTTCGTCGTATTGCCTCTCGGGCTTGTCTTGGTCCTGGAAAACGTCGGGCAGACGCATCGTGCGGATCTTCAGGCCGGCGTCGACCAGGCCTTCGTCGCTGGCGAGGGTCAGGACGTGGGCGCCGAGGCCGCCGATCGCGGCTTCCTCGACCGTGACGGCCACCTCGTGCGTGGTTAGCAGCTTGCGGATCAGCTCGCTGTCGAGGGGCTTGGCGAAGCGGAGGTCAGCGACGGTCGTCGACAGGCCCTTGGCTTCCAGTTCATCGGCCGCCTTCTCTGCCTCCGCGAGCCGCGTTCCGAGCGCCAGGATCGCGACCTTCTTGCCCTCGCGCACGATGCGGCCCCTGCCGATCTCCAGCGCCAGTGGCTGCTCGGGAAGCGAAAGGCCCCTGCCCTCGCCGCGCGGGTAGCGCACCGCGATCGGGCCGCCGTCGTGCAGCGCCATGGTGTGCACCATGTGGCAGAGCTCGACCTCGTCCGCCGCGGCCATCACGACGAAGTTGGGCAGTGTGCAGAGGTATGCGAGGTCGAACGATCCGGCATGCGTTGCACCGTCAGCACCGACCAGCCCGGCACGATCCATCGCGAATCGGACCGGCAAGTTCTGAATGGCCACGTCGTGCACGACCTGGTCGTATGCCCGCTGGAGAAAGGTCGAATAGATCGTCGCGAACGGCCGGTAGCCCTGCGCTGCCAACCCCGCTGCGAACGTCACTGCATGCTGTTCGGCAATCCCGACGTCGAAGACGCGCTCGGGAAATTTTTCGGCGACCTTGTCGAGGCCGGTGCCCGACGGCATCGCCGCCGTGATCGCGACCACCTTGTCGTCGCGGGCCATCTCGTCACCCAAGGCCTTCGCATAGACGCTGGTGTAGCTGGGAGCGCCCGGGGCCGGCTTGGCCTGGACGCCCGAGACCACGTCGAACTTGACCACGCCGTGATATTTGTCCGCCGCATTCTCCGCCGGTGCGTAGCCCTTGCCCTTCTTGGTCACGACGTGGACCAGCATCGGCCCGACCTCCGCGTCGCGGACATTCTCGAGCACTTCGACCAGCGCTCGAATATCATGCCCATCGACCGGCCCGACGTAGTAGAAGCCAAGCTCCTCAAAGAGCGTGCCGCCAGTTACCCAGCCGCGTGCATATTCCTCCATCCGCCTGAGCCCGCTGTGGACCGGCTCCGGCATCGCCCGGGCGAGCTTCTGCGCCAGCTTTCGAGGCGTCAGATACTTGCCCGACGATACCAGCCGGGCAAGGCTGTTGCGCAGCGACCCGACCGGCGGCGCGATCGACATGTCATTGTCGTTCAGGATGACGATCAGCCGGTTGCCAGCGGCCGCCGCATTGTTCATCGCCTCATAGGCCATGCCGGCGCTAAGCGCCCCGTCGCCAATGACGGCGATCGCCTTGCCGGGACTGCCGGACAGCTTGTTCGCGATCGCGAAACCTAGCGCCGCTGAGATCGAGGTAGAACTGTGCGCCGCGCCGAACGGGTCGTATTCGCTCTCGCTCCGCTTGGTGAAGCCGCTGAGCCCACCGCCCTGGCGGAGCGTGCGGATGCGGTCGCGGCGACCGGTCAGGATCTTGTGCGGATAGGCCTGATGGCCGACGTCCCAGATCAGCCGGTCGTCGGGCGTATCGAAGACGTAGTGAAGCGCCACCGTCAGCTCAACGACGCCTAGCCCGGCCCCAAGGTGGCCCCCTGTTACGGAGACGGCCGAAATCGTCTCCTGCCGCAGTTCCTCCGCCAGTTGCGGCAGGTCGTCCTTGTTCAGGCCCCGAAGCTCCGCGGGGAACTTCACCGTGTCGAGCAGCGGGGTATGCGGGCGGTCACTCATGCGCGAAGGCCTTAGCCCCTAAGCGCCTGCCGCGAAAGGCAAAGCGCTACAGGTCACTCGAACCCCGCTCGGGTTGACCCCCTTCGCGGCAATCGTGTCATCGATGGCGGATACTGCAGCCTCGAACCGTTGATCCCAGCTTCCACCGATCTCGACGAAGTTGGTCTGGGACAACGACAAAGCCGTCCTTGCAATTCGGTCGAACCGCTCGCGCAACTCCGGAGTCTTGTACACTCTGGTGCCGTCATCGACGAACGGGGCGTCGGGAGTCAGCATCAGGTAGAGGTCGGCCTTGCGATGGCAAAGGAGTTGGTCCGGCATGTAGCCAATCATCATCTGCGACCAGGCGGCAGTCATCAGCGCATCGGTGTCGGTGATGAGCAGGCGGTTGGCCCATGGCCGCGCGGCTTCGATCATCGCCTGCTGGGCCTCACCTATCAGCATCAGATCGGATTCGCGGCAATCGGTGCCGTGCACCTCACAGTGGGAACGGCCATACTCTGGAACCAGGACGGTGCGGTAATGCTCGGCAAGGCTCGACGCGAGCGTTGATTTCCCAACGCTCTCAATGCCGTGGAGACAAACCGTGAGCCCGTAATGACTGCGCACGGGCTTCGGCAGGTAATCCCAATATCGCCACGGATCCGCTCGGACCGCTTCGCCCGAGAGACCGCCGATCCCGCTGAGATCCGCATTCAGGACCCGAGCGCCCAAGGGAACGAAGATGCCTCCGACGTGCGCCGCGAGATCGGCACCATAAGCTTCACCGGCGAACAGATAGTCGATCGGCTCGGGATGATGTTTCGCAACCACCTTTTGCCAGATCGGCCAGAAGTCGGCCGCATCGGTCGGCTTCTGCGGGACGGGGTCCGACTGCCAGACGATGCGGCAGTTAGGAAAAAGCTCCCGGAGCCAGCCCAATCGCACCTCTCCCGCGATGGGATCGTTGGGAAGCGAACAGAGCAGCACGGTGAGATCATCCACCAACGCCCGGGCAGACTCGATCAACGTCACGTGGCCGGCATGCGGAGGCATGAACTTTCCGAGTACCAACCCCCGCTTCATGCGCTTGCCTTCCGGCGCCATTCAAACAATCCAATCGATGCGAGAATGAGAAATATTGCGTAAAGCCCTGATGTCACGAACAAATCGCGCCAGGCGAACAGCCCGATCGCGATCAGGTCGACAGTGATCCAAAGCAACCAGCTTTCGACCCGGCGCAGCGATTGCAGACTTTGAGCCGCAACGCTGAGACCGGCCGTCGTTGCGTCCACGAACGGGGCGGCGGCGTCGGTGAAGCGGGCCATGGCCGTTCCCCATATGAGGATCGCGATCCCCGTCGCCACCATCCACGCGGTTCGAGCGGGCCACGGCATCCATCCCACCGCGACCCCATGATCGACTTGTCGGGCATGTACCCAGGCCCACCAGCCGTAAAGCTGGATCAGGACGAAGAATATCTGAAGCAATGCATCGGAGTAGAGCTTCGCCTGCCAAAAGACGAAGAAATAGAGTGCGACCGAAGCAATCCCGAACGGATAGTTCACAGTCGATCGGCGAACGACGAGAACGACGTTGATCACGCCGAGAATCGCAGCAGCGATTTCGATTTCCCCCGCCGACAATGTTCAGCGTTTCACTGCCACCACGGCGTGTTGTTTAGTTGGTTTATTGCTCGCCGCAATCGCCGCAGGTGCCGCGGACTTCGATGACAGGCCGCGGCGCCGAGAAGCCGGCGTCCTTCGCCGCCGCCCGGACGCCCTTGGTCAGGCTGTCGTCGTCGATGTGCACAGCTTGCCCGCAGGTATCGCAAATGAGGAAAATGCAGTCGTGCAGGCAACCCGGATGCTGGTTCGCAACATAGGCGTTAGCGCTCTCGACCCGACGCGCGAGATTCGCTCCGACGAACAGGTCGAGAATCCGATAGACGCTGTTCGCCGCGACCCGCCGGCCCTGCGTTTTCGAGACCTGCTCGGCGATGTCGTAGGCGCTTGCGGGCTTGTCGAAACTCGCCAGCGCGTCGAACACGGCGGCACGCATGTCGGTCCACTGTTCGCCGCTTCCGGTCAGTTGATCGCGCGCGGCCGCCTTGAGAGAATCGCCTTCGTGGAGCTGATGATCGTGGCGGCCCATGATGCGTGGTTGAGATAGACCTTGGCCCGTGCCGCGACAAGCGCCGCTACTCGGCCGCCATCACATTGAGGCGATGGCCAAGGGCGAGGACGAAGACGCCGGCAACGGTAAAGACTGGCTCGTGGCCGCCCTCCGGCAGAGTCAGTGCGTAAGCCATGATGCTGAGCCCCATAAGGCCGACCATTGCGGGGAGAATGAAGCCGTGCTCGCGAACACCGCGGCCGAGGGCCACCGCACCGATAACCATGGCCAATGTCAGTCCGACTTCATGGATGATCGGCTGGCCCAGCAGACCGCCAGCCGACGCGAGGACGCCGAGCAGAACCGCGGTTGCGAGGCAATGTACGAGGCACAGGCCAGACAGGCCCATTGCGATGCGGTCAAGCCGCTTCGTCGAGAGAGTTCGTTGTGTCACGTGTCGCGGATATAGAATTGCGTACGCAAAGATACAATATAACGTAGGCGCCGATTTTCGCGGACGACCCCGCGTCGGATGATGCCGCCGAGGCTCGAGGCCGATGTTTTACCATTGAACTTGTCCAGTAGCCGATCGGAGGCGATATGCGCGGCCTCATGGACATAGCCGCAACTCCCAGCGTCGACGCAAAGGCGGGGAATCCTCGTTCACGAGCTCTCTCCAACCTTCTCTTGCTCGTTGCCGGGCTGGTCTTCGCCATGGTCATTGTCGGAGGAATCACCCGGCTCACCGAAAGCGGACTGTCGATTACCGAATGGAAGCCGGTTAGCGGCGCGATCCCGCCCCTCACCCATTCCGACTGGGTCCGCGAGTTCACCTTGTACCAGCAGACTCCCCAATATCGGGAGGTGGCGGGACCAGCGGGAATGACCCTTTCGGGCTTCAAGTTCATCTTCTTCTGGGAATGGATGCACCGCTTGCTCGGCCGCATCCTCGGCTTGGTGTTCTTCGTCGGTGTCGGATGGTTTGCAGTACGTCGCGCGATCCCTCGCGGTTACGCCTGGCGGCTGGTCGGGCTGTTCGTGCTCGGGGGTCTGCAGGGTGCGGTCGGCTGGTTCATGGTGATGTCCGGGCTCGAAGGACGAACTGAGGTCAGCCCATATCGCCTTTCGGCCCACCTGCTCTTCGCTTTATTCCTATTCTCGGCGCTGATCTGGACCGCTTTGGACCTTCGCGATCCTGAAGCGAGGCCCGCTCGCCTCACGCGCTGGGGAGCCTTCGCGCTTGTGACGTTGTTCATCCAGTTGATGCTTGGCGCGTGGGTGGCCGGCTTCCGCGCGGGATATGTCTCAAACACCTGGCCGGACATGAACGGCAGCTTCATCCCGGCTGGCATCGACTGGTCACACGGCGTGGGCTTCGCGATGACCCATGATCTCTTTCTGCTTCACTTCATGCACCGCTGGTGGGCTTGGGTGGTCGTAGTCGTTCTTGTCCTCTTCGCTCGGCAGGTGAAGCGGGTCGAGGGCGCTCGCGCCGCTTCCATCGCGATCCATTCGGCATTCGGAACGCAGGTCATCCTGGGCATCCTCACGGTTCTATCCGGCATCGCGATATGGCTCGCGGTCCTTCACCAGGCGACAGGAGCGTTGCTGGTCGCGGCGACGGTTTGGGGCGCGCACGAGCTGGGACGAGCGCGCCGATGAGCGTTTCCTCGGTCTACGCGATTTTCGCCAACGCCGAAGAGGCCGAGCGGATCGGCCGTGTCGTAGTCGAGGATCGCCTCGCCGCTTGCGTCAACCTGCTCGGTCCCGTTCGATCGATCTATCGCTGGCGGGGAGGGATTGAAACTGCCGACGAGGTCGCGGCGATCTTCAAGACGACCGAAGCTGGGGCGAAAGCGCTGATCACACGCGTCGCATCGCTCCACAGCTATGATGTGCCCTGCATCACGAGTTGGCCCATCGACAGAATATTCGGTCCCTATGCCTCGTGGGTCGAGGACAGCGTCGACTAGGGGTTAAGTCGGTCGAGATAGAGATACGACGGGTCGAATTCCGCCAGCCCCTGAAGCCCTCGGCGATCGAGAATGGTGAGTTGCCGGCTTTCCAGTTCGACCAGGTTTCGACGCCTCAACTCCTGGATGGTGCGATTGGCGTGGACCACCGTCAGCCCGAGGCACTCGGCGAGCTCGCGCTGGGTCAGCGGCAGCTCGTAGCCGTCAGAGCGAGCCCGACCAACGGCGTCGAGCCGAAAATAAAGCTCACAGAACAGGTGGGCCATGCGGGAGATCGCTGATCGTTGGCCGAGCGACAGCGACAACTCGCGGGTGATTGCCGCATCGACATTTGTGAACAGCCAGTAGATTCGCGCAAGGCGCGGATGGCGCTCAGTGATCTCCTTCAGACGGTCATGCGGCACCACAGCGAGGACGCACGGGCTGAGCGTCGTCACGTCGTGATCGAGCCGCTTCAGCGTGAATCCGTGGAGGTCGGCAAAATCTCCGGCGACGTGAAGCTCCGTCACCTGGCGCTCGCCGCTTGGCAGGTCCTTGCTCCGCGCGAGCCATCCTTCAAGCAACAGCAGGCTGGAGTTCAATTCCTCGCCGCTGCGAATGAGTATTTGGTCGGCTCCGACCTTGCGGGTCTCGGCCACGGAATCGCGGATCGTCCGCTCTTCCTCGGGGCTGATTTCGATACGCCGTCTCAGCTTTTTCAAATGTACGCTAATCATTACGCCACGCTTTGTGCAACGACCCGCAGATTTTGCGCTTAACCTAGGTTACAGGTCCGTCACAATCAGAAAAAGTTCATCTTTTCAAATGGAAAGGTGGGTGGCCATATAACCCAGGTGAATCTCGACGCTTGCCGAACATGTTAGGCGGCGTGCACAAGAGTGGGGGGTGTGCGTTTGCCAAGTTATCGGCTGTACCGGCTCGATGGAGCAGGGAAAATCGTCACCGCTGACTGGATTGCTGCTGACGCCGATGACGAGGCGGAGCGCTATGCCCACGAACGCGTGCCTGACGGCCGCTTCGAGCTTTGGGAGCGAGGCCGCCTCGTGAAGGGAAGCTCTTCCCGGTCGGAGTGAAGGTCAGGCTCCGTTCGCCTTTCCGAACTTGTATGGAACTTCGTCCAGCTTGTGGCGAAGGTCCTCGATCGTCGCATTGTCCTTTTCGCTTCCCGCGTATTTGGACTCGAGCTCAACCTCCTCCGGGGTTTGCTCGCGGAAGTAGGTGATGGTGAGCCGCCGCCCGAACACTTCGTCGCCGCGGATCTTCATCTCCGCCTGATGATCCGGCGGCAAATTGTCGCGGATCGTCTCAAGATAGCGAATGAGGTCGTTCAGCGACGTATATTCGCTGATATCGATGAAATCCTTGACGCGTCTGGGCACCACTACGCTCCGGCGGTTGGGGACTGGACGCGACGAATACGCGTCGATGCGGAGGGGCACTAGGACTCGCCTCCACTGTAGGCAACGCCGCTCGCCGTCAATTTTTCCGCTGAATGGCGAAGTGAGCGGCGGACTGCGCCGCTCGTTCGGTCAGGTGCGGTTGATCGGCCGTGACGGCTGCGCCGGAGCAGTGCTCGGGCCGCAATTGCCGCTGATGTTCGAGGTCACCTTGGGCGGCTTGCCCGGACCCTCCGACACGGTTTCAGTCGTGCGAGTGCAGGTGCTATTCCCGTTGCTGTACGACACAACCGTCATACTCGAAGAGGCCCCAGCGGGCGCGTTGCCGAATGAGGCGACCGTCGGCGCGCCCGGGTTTCCGCCGGGTCGGCTAGCCATTTGCTGTGCCTGCCGGATCAGCGCATCCGTCTGGCGATTCATGTCCGCCATCATCCGGTCGAAGCCCGCGAACGATGCGAAGGGCGCCCAGTCGTCAGCGGCAACCTGCATCGGTTGCACCGTAACCCTGGGCGCCACGTTCCCCGCATATTCGATGTGGGCGACCGAGCCGTCGGGCAGGGACACGTTCATCACATGATTGTTGTTGCTGGCGGCAACGGCGGTTCCGGCGAGCGCTGCTGCAGCAACGCCAGCGAATGCGATCGTTGGAAGCTTCCTCACGAAAACGTCCTCCAGAAGGTTGTTGTATCGAGCGAGTCGGGAATTATCGCACGATTCTGAACCGCAGATTGCCGCAGCCGGTTCTGACGGTTCAATTGGCCCGACGTTTCATCCTCAAGCGGAAGTGCAGTCCCCCTGGGGTGATGTCGACTGACGACTCACCGTCAAGATCATGCGGAAGCGATCGCAGCAATAATTCCATGCCAAAGCCTTCGCGCCGTTCTTGCGAGGTATCGAGCTCGACTCCGCTCTCGGCCCAGTTGAACAGCAGGTCGCCGCCCCGCTTGCCCGACAGCTCCCAGCTGATCCGAATCTCACCTTCTTCGTTGCGAAGTGCACCGTGCTTCACCGCGTTGGTCATCAGTTCGTGGACTGCGAGGCTCATGCGCTCTGCTTCCCTGGGCTGAAGCGCGAGGGCGACGCCGTCGATGTGCACCTGTTCGCCTTCGCGCGAGGCGTGAGCGACGAGCTCGTCCTGGATCAGGGACGTCAGGTCCACGGTTCCTTCGGTGTTCCGGGTGAGCGCTGCCTGCGTCCGCGAAAAAGCGTCCAGCCTTCCCTGAAAATGGGACAGCATGTCGTCCGCGGTCGAGCTGTTCTCGGCCGTTCGGCGGGCGATCGACCGAACGACGGCCAAGGTATTACGAACGCGGTGCTGCAGCTCGGCGAGCAATAGCTGGGCGTGGTGTTCGCTGGCGCGCAGCGCTTCCTGAGCCCGCTTCATCGCATCGATGTCGCTGATGACGGTGACGACCCCCGTGACCTGCCCGTCGCCGTTCAGCGTGGGCGCGGTGGCAACGTTGGTCCAGATTCGATGGCCCTCGTGGTCGATGTAGAGCATTTGCTGCCCCGGGACGACCCTTTCGCCCCGCAGAGCCCGAGCGCTTGGCCACTCCTTGGGGTCAAGAAGCCGCCCGTCTACGCTCCAGCCCCGCCAGCGATCGACATGCTCCCCATCGCGCGAGGGAACCACGCCATTCGGCAGGAACCGACGGAACTCAGCATTGGCAATGACCGCGCGCCCATTGAGGTCGAGCACGGCAAGGCCCGCTGGAACACTCTCAAAAGCGGCCTTCAGGCGCGTCTCACTTTCGCGCAGCGCCTCTTCGGCGAGCTTTAGCTTGGTGACGTCGCGAGCGATGCCGCCGATGCGCCGCACCCTACCCGTCTCACCGATCAGGGGGAAACAAAAGTCCGTTATCCAGCGCGCGGCGCCGTCGCTTCCGTGCGCGATGCGGAACTCGTAGTCTTGCGGCTCGCCGCGGCGGGCGGCGTCAAGATGCTCCATCACCCGTTCGCGGTCGGCCGGATCAACCAGCGCCGCCCCGGGCTCAATGCCGCCGCTGACGGCATCCGTGGTCACGCCGAACACCGACTCGAAAGCCGGACTAATATATTCGAGCGCCATCGTGTCGGCGTCGCGGATCCACAGTACGTCGGTGGTGCTCGTTGCGAATTGGGCGAAACGCTCTTCGCTCTCGCGCAGGGCCTCTTCGGCCGCCTTGCGCTCGGTTACGTCGCGCCAAAACGCGGCGAGTGAGCCGTCGGCCATCGGATAGACCCTCAGATCAAGCCAGAGACTCCGGCCCTCCTCCCACCAGTATCGATGCTCCAGAAACGCCGGCTGGCGGTCCGCCATCGCCTTCTTCAGCAGCAGGCCGACCTCGGAATGCTCGGTTCCAGGGAAGGCCTCCCAGTGCGATCGTCCAACGATCTCCGCTGCGGGGCGCCCGTCCATTCGCAGGGCTTCGCGGTTGTGTTCCAGTATGGTGAAGTCCGGGCCGATCACGCCGAACCCCTCGCCCATTCCGTCGAGCACGCCGCGCAGCCGCGCCTCACTTTGACGCAAGGCAGCTTCGGCCCGCGCCCGTTCGACCGCGTCCCAGGTGCGCTCGGCGACAGCCTCGACCAGTTGTATCTCCGCGGATGTCCAGTCACGTGGCCGATTGGAATGAACGGCGACCACGGTGAGTAGCCGCCCTTCCTTGACCAGCGGAACGCCGATCCTCGCCCGCGTACCGATGCTGCGATACATTTCACGGCCGGTCGCGGACGGCGACTCCTGTTCGATGTCGCGCGAGATCAGGGTTCGGCCGGCGCGATAAGCCTCGCCGACATCGGCTCCGAAGTCCGACATCTTGAGCTTGTCGGGGAGCGACGGGGTGTCGCTATCCCATCGCGCGGCCAGCGAAAACGAATCCTGGTCGGCCCCGACCTCATAATAGCCGGCGCGCGCGACGTTGAGCTGCTCGGCCAGATACCGCATGGCGGCATTCTGGATCTCCACCGCATTTTGCATCGACCGCAATGAATCGCTGAGCTTGAGCAGGAACGCCTGACGCTCCTCGCTTTCGCGCAAGGCCGACTGCGCCTGCTGCAACAGGCTGAGTCGGTTCTCCGCATTTTGACGGCGCGTGACGTCGAGCCACGACAGAAAGTGGTGAACGGTCCGCCCCTTGTCGTCCTTGAACGCGCTGAGAAGGACCGAAGCGAGGAACCGGGTCCCGTCCTTCCGATATTGAACCGTCTCGACAATATCGTCCTGGTCGGCGCGCAGGGCCTCTTCAAAGCGGGCGGCGTCGTCGGGGTCGGTGTCAGGGCCGTTCATGAAGTGAGGCTGCTGACCCAGTACCTCTTTCATGGCATAGCCGGAGAGCCTCAGGAACGACTGATTGGCGAAAACGATCGGATTGCCGGGCAGCGTCGGGTCGGTAACCGCCATCGGCATCCGCGTCGCCCGGACCGCCTCGACGAAGATGCCGCCTTCCAGCCGAAGGTTCTCGATCTTCCCTTCAGCGAGGGTCCGCTCCGCAGTGCCCGCCAAGTCGCCTTCGAATGCGTTGCGCGATGGGTCGTCTTTAGCCGTTGGCATCCAGGTGCCGGCCTTCATGATCCAGATGCAGGTAATTCGGATTGAACATCGCCGCGTCGATGAGACGGGGCAGGTCGAGGATCTGGAGCTGGCGCCGTTCGAGCTCGATCAGACCGTCCCGACGAAGCTCCTGCAGCGTCCGGTTGACGTGCACAGATGTAAGGCCCGTCGCGTCTGCAAGGTCGTTCTGGGTCAGCGGGAAGTCGCAGCGCCCGTCATGCGCTCGGCCGACTGCCGCCAATCTCATGTAGAGCTCGATCAGCAAGTGGCCGAGCCGCTCGTAGGCGCTGCGCTGCCCGAGGTTGAGCGTCCATTCACGCTGCACCGCCGCCGTGACCAGCTCGTGCCACCAAAGGGCCTGCGTGATTCTCGGACGTTCCGTCGTAAGAGCGTTCATCTCCTCCGGAGTGATCATCGCGACCTTGAGCCGGGTAATGGCGCCAATGCTGTGGTCCATCGCCCGGAGGATGTAGACGTTCACGTCACAGAAGTCGCCCGGAACGAAGAGGGAGACGATCTGCCGCTTGCCGTCCGGAAGCTGCTTGTAACGGCAAGCCCAGCCGTCAAGCACCAGATGGACGTGGCGTGGCTTGTCGCCTTCCGAGATCACATCCCGCCGGGCGTCGACGTAGCGGGAATTGCGGCTGATCTCGGCAAGGGCGGCGCGGTCATCTGGTGAGAGCCGCGTGAATGCCTCTAATTTTGACGCCACCGCAGGTCCCGCACCGAAGGAAAATGCCCCGTTGGTGACCGTAAGCGGCGTCATCGCGTTTCACCCTTACCTATGTTAGAGGGCTTCGCTGGGTTTCGGATTACGCTTTTCACTCGGGATGGCCAGAGAAAATGCAACGGGGCCAAATGGTTGACTTGAACGGCGCACGCGTCCTGGTGGTCGAGGACGAATATTACATCGCCGACGATCTCCGCCGGGCGCTCAATGCTGCGGGCGCGCGGGTGGTGGGGCCCTACTCAACGCTGGAGAAGGCGCGCGTCGCGATCGACGAGGGCGCATTCGACTGCGCGGTCATCGACCTCAACCTTCACGGCGAGACCGGGGTCCTTCTTGCGGATCAGCTGACCGCCCTCGGCAAGCCGTTCGCCATTGCCACCGGTTACGGCAGTTCGGCCGTTCCGGAACGCCTAAGACACGTGCCGCGGATCGAGAAACCTTTCGACCCGCCGGCACTGATTGAACTGGTTGGGCAGCTGAGCTGCGCCAAGGTACGCTGAGTTTCGCGTCAGATGACGCCGAGCAGCCACAGGATCAGAATAAGGATCAGCAGACCGCCGAGACCGATATACATAACTTCCTCCCGTTTTCGTGTTGCTGCTGAAACGGCCACGGGAGGGCTGCCGTTCCAGTCGTTTCGCAGCCGTGACGCTACTCCGGGGTATTATTTTACCCTTTCGGAAAGTGCCGGATTTGCTTGACTTTCCGGCCCCGGATCGCGATTAGGCCGCTCACGGCGGCGCCCCGAGGTGCCGCTTTTCGCATTTCAACGAAAGGATCAACGCCATGAAGGCGCTGATGAAGACGACCAAGTCGGCAAAGCCGGCCGAGGTCGACAAGAAATGGCACCTGATCGACGCCGAAGGGCTCGTGGTGGGTCGCCTCGCGACGATCGTCGCCAACATCCTTCGCGGCAAGCACAAGCCGAGCTTCACGCCGCACGTCGATTGCGGCGATCATGTCGTGATCATCAATGCCGACAAGGTCCGCTTCACCGGCAAGAAGCTGCAGGACAAGATCTATTACCGGCACACCGGTTATGCCGGCGGCATCAAGGAAGTGACCGCGGGCAAGGTGCTCGAGGGCCGCTTCCCCGAGCGCGTGCTCGAGAAGGCCGTTGAGCG
>DASUZY010000021.1:0-41555 GCA_036376635.1 Sphingomicrobium sp. | reverse complement strand
ACGAAGAAGGCCAAGGCCGAAGACGTCGCCGACGCGGACGCCTGAGCGCAAGTTTGAGAGAGGTTAGGGTCGAACAATGATCCAGATGCAGTCCAACCTGGACGTTGCGGATAACAGCGGGGCCAAGCGCGTCCAGTGCATTAAGGTACTGGGCGGATCGAAGCGCCGCGTTGCCGGTGTTGGCGACATCATCGTCGTCAGCGTCAAGGAAGCGGCGCCGCGCGGCCGCGTGAAGAAGGGCGACGTTCACCGTGCGGTGATCGTTCGCACCGCCAAGGACATCCGCCGTCCCGACGGCTCGGTGATCCGCTTCGACAGCAATGCCGCGGTGCTGGTCAACAAGAACGAGGAGCCGATCGGCACCCGTATTTTCGGCCCGGTGGTCCGTGAGCTTCGCGCCAAGAAGCACATGAAGATCATCAGCCTTGCGCCGGAGGTGCTGTAACCATGGCTGCTTCGAAGATCCGCAAGGGCGACACCGTCGTCGTGCTGTCCGGAAAGGACAAGGGACGTACGGGTGAAGTCACCAAGGCGATGCCGAAAGAAGGCAAGGTGATCGTGTCGGGCATCAACGTCCACGCGCGCCACCGCAAGCCGACCCAGCTCAACCCGCAGGGCGGGATCGAGCGCAAGGAAGCGCCGCTGCATGTGTCGAACGTCGCGATCGCGACCGCCGACGGCAAGCCGACCCGAGTCCGCTTCGAGGAGCGTGACGGCAAGAAGGTCCGCGTCGCGGCCAAGACCGGAGAGCTGATCAATGGCTGACGAAGACAAGAAGGTCGACGAGGTCCAGGAGACCGCGGCCGATCAGGTAGAGCTGGTCGGTGAGGCCAAGAAGGCCGATGCCGAGGCCGTCGAGGCCTTGCCGAAGGCGCAGAAGGCTGAGGTGCCGAGTGCTGGCAAGACCGATGCCAAGCCCTCGAAGACCCCGAAGGGCTACAAGCCGCGCCTGAAGTCCGACTATGAGGACCGCATCGTCAAGGCGATGACCGAGAAGTTCGGGTACAAGAACAAGCTCGAAGTTCCGCGCCTCGAGAAAATCGTCATCAACATGGGTGTTGGCGAGGCGACCCAGGACAAGAAGCGAGTCGAGACCGCTGCTGCCGAGATGCAGGCGATTTCCGGTCAGAAGCCGGTGATCACCAAGGCCAAGAAGTCGATCGCCCAGTTCAAGCTGCGCGAAGGCATGCCCATCGGCTGCAAGGTCACGCTGCGCCGCGAGCGGATGTACGAGTTCCTCGATCGTCTGGTGACGATTGCGCTTCCGCGCGTTCGCGACTTCCGTGGCCTTAACCCCAAGTCGTTCGACGGCCGTGGCAATTACGCTCTCGGCCTCAAGGAACAGATCATCTTCCCCGAGATCAATTACGATCAGATCGACAAGGTCCGGGGCATGGATGTCATCGTAACCACCACGGCGAAGACGGATGAGGAGGCGCGCGAGCTGCTGCGCCTGTTCAACTTCCCCTTCCCGCAAGAGGAGCAGCGGCAGGCCGCGTAAGCGCGCCTGCCCGTTAGGAGAAGAACTTAAGTCATGGCGAAACTGAGTTCGATCAACAAGAACGAGCGTCGCAAGAAGCTCGTGGCGCAGAATGCGGCCAAGTACGCGAAGCTGAAGGCGATCGCGGACGATGAGTCGAAGGACGAGACCGAGCGCCTGATCGCGCGCCTGAAGATGGCCGAGCTGCCACGTAACGGGAATCCCACGCGGATTCGCAACCGCTGCGAGCTGACCGGCCGCTCACGCGCTTATTACCGCAAGTTCCGCCTGTCGCGGATCATGCTTCGGGAACTGGCCAACAAGGGCCTCATCCCCGGCGTGATCAAGTCGAGCTGGTAAGGGTTAGAATATGGCGATGACCGATCCTTTGGGTGACCTGCTCACCCGCATCCGTAACGGCCAGCAGGCGCGCAAGGACTCCGTCCTGACGCCCGCTTCGAAGCTGCGCACGCGGGTGCTCGATGTGCTCCAACGCGAAGGCTACATCCGCGGCTACTCGGAAGAGTCACTTGCGGGTCAGAAGGGCCTGCGTATCGAGCTCAAATATTTTGAGGGCCAGCCCGCGATCCAGCACCTGGCCCGTGTGTCCAAGCCCGGCCGCCGCGTCTATTCGGCTGCGCGCGAGCTTCCGCGCATCCGCAACGGCCTCGGCACAATCATTGTGTCGACCCCGCGCGGCGTGCTGTCGGACGCCGAAGCGCGCGAGCAGAACGTCGGCGGCGAAGTGCTGGCGGAGGTATTCTAATGTCCCGCATTGGCAAACGACCAATCCCAATGCCGTCTGGAGTGACGGCGACGGTCGAGGGTCAGACCCTCACCGTGAAGGGCCCCAAAGGCACGCTCTCGATGCCGCTGCTCGACGATCTCGTGAAGTATGAGATCGGCGAAGGCGAGATTCGCGTGACTCCGCTGACCGACGCGCAGCGCAACCGCGCCGCGTGGGGCATGACCCGTACCAACGTGCAGAACCTGGTCACCGGCGTGACCGAGGGCTTCACCAAGGTGCTCGAGATCACCGGCGTTGGCTACCGCGCCCAGGCCCAGGGCAAGAACCTGCGCCTGCAGCTCGGCTACAGCCACGACGTCAACTACAAGCTGCCCGAAGGCATCGATGTGAAGACTCCCGACCAGAACACGGTCGAGATCACCGGCATCGACAAGCAGAAGGTTGGCCAGGTTGCCGCCGAGATCCGCCGCTGGCGCAAGCCCGAGCCCTACAAGGGCAAAGGCATCAAGTATCGCGGCGAGTACATCTTCCGCAAAGAAGGCAAGAAGAAGTAGCCATGGCGAAACTCTCCCTTTTCGACCGCCGCCGCCGCCGCGTGCGCACCGCGCTTCGCGCGCGCTCCGCTGGCAAGCCGCGGCTTTCGGTCCATCGTTCGGGCCGGCACATCTATGCGCAGGTCATCGACGACGCGGCGGGCACCACGCTCGCTTCGGCTTCGAGCCTGGACAAGGATCTCAAGGCCAAAACCGGCGCCACCAAGGACAGCGCAGCGGCCGTCGGCAAGGCCGTCGCCGAGCGCGCCAAGAAGGCCGGCGTGTCGAGCGTCGTGTTCGACCGCGGCGGCTTCCTGTTCCATGGCCGGGTGAAGGCCCTCGCCGACGCTGCCCGCGAAGGCGGACTGGAGTTTTAAATGGCTGACGAAAACCAGACCAACGAAGTGAACACCGACCCGCAGGAAGCGGCAGCGGTTGCCGAAACTACTCCGGCGCAGGCCGAAGAGCAGCAGCAGCCCCAGGGCCGTGGTCCGCGCGGCGGCCGTGGTCGCGGTGGCCCGGGCGGCGGCCGTGATGGCGGACGCGGTGGCCGTGGCGGCCGCCGTGACGACCGTCGTGGACGCCGCGACGACGAAGAAGGCGGCGAGGAGCTGATCGAGAAGCTCGTCCACATCAACCGCGTTTCGAAGACCGTGAAGGGCGGCAAGCGCTTCGGCTTTGCGGCGCTGGTCGTCGTCGGCGATGGCAAGGGCCGCGCCGGTTTCGGTCACGGCAAGGCCCGCGAGGTGCCTGAGGCGATTTCGAAGGCAACCGCGGCAGCGAAGAAGGCGATGATCCGCGTTCCGCTCCGCGATGGCCGAACGCTGCATCACGACGGCCTTGGTCACTTCGGTGCGGGCCGGGTGACGATCCGCACGGCTCCAGCCGGTACGGGAATCATCGCGGGCGGTCCGATGCGCGCGATATTCGAAAGCCTCGGTGTTGCTGACGTCGTCACCAAGTCGGTGGGCACGTCCAATCCCTACAACATGATCCGTGCGACCTTCGAGGCGCTGAAGGAGCAGACCAGCCCGCGCTCGGTTGCTCAGCGGCGTGGCAAGAAGGTCGCCGACCTGCTCGGTCGCGGCGGTGCCACTGCCGTCGAAGCCGAGGCTCAGGCCGAAGCGATCGCGGAGTAATCGAAATGGCGAAGATCAAGATCACCCAGACCGGTTCGCCGATCCGCCGCGACAAGACGCAGCGAGCGACGCTCGTCGGTCTCGGCCTCAACAAGCTCCATCGGACGGTCGAGGTTGAGGGCACTCCCGAAGTGCTCGGCCAGGTTCGTAAGGTGCATCACCTGGTGAAGGTCGAAGAGGCCGCTTAACCCAATCGCTCTCCTCGGGAGCTGCGCGACAAAAGCGAAAGCGAGTGCAATCATGAAACTGAACGAACTCAAGGACAATGAAGGCGCCCGAAAGGGTCGCGTACGCGTCGGCCGCGGCATCGGCTCGGGCCTCGGCAAGACCGCCGGCCGCGGACAGAAGGGCGCCAAGTCGCGCTCGGGCGTGTCGATCGCCGGCTTCGAGGGTGGCCAGATGCCGCTGCACATGCGTCTGCCGAAGCGCGGCTTCAACAACATCTTCGCCAAGGACTATTCCGAGGTGAACATCGGCGCGATCCAGAAGGCGATCGATTCCGGCAAGCTCGACATCAAGGGCACGCTCGACCAGGCTGCGCTCAACGCGGCCGGCCTCACTCGTGGCGGCCGGGACGGCGTCCGCCTCCTCGGCAAGGGCGAGCTCAAGGCGAAGCTGGCGTTCAAGATCGCCGGCGTCTCGAAGGGCGCTCGCGAGGCCGTGGAGAAGGCCGGTGGTTCGATCGAACTGATCGAGCGCAAGAATCCGGCCGAACTCGCCGCCGCGAAGAAGGGCTCGCGCAAGGCCGCTGCCAAGGCCTGAGGGTCTTAGACAAGCGGCCCAGAGCCACTATATCGGCGGCGGGGAGGCATTTGCCTTGTCGCCGCCGTTCGTTTTTCCGGGGAATTTCTAGTCGATGGCATCCGCAGCCGAACAACTCGCTTCCACCATCTCGTTCGCTAACTTCCAGAAGGCGACCGAACTCAAGAAAAGGCTGTGGTTCACGATCGGCGCGCTGATCCTGTTCCGGCTGCTGTCGTTCGTTCCGGTGCCGGGCATCGACCCAGTTGCGATGAACGCACTCTATCAGACGCAGAGCGGCGGCATTCTGGACGTTTTCAATACGTTCTCAGGCGGCGCGCTCGAGCGCTTCTCGATCGTTGCGCTGGGCGTCATGCCGTACATTACGGCATCAATCGTCATTCAGCTCGGCGCGACGCTCTATGGGCCGTGGCAGGCGTTGCGCAAGGAAGGTGAGACAGGCCGGAAGCGGCTCAATCAGTACACTCGCTATCTCACCGTGATGATCACCCTCGTGCAGGGTTATCTGGCGGTGAAGGGATTGGAATCGCAGACGCTCAAGCAGGGCATCCAGGCGGTGGTGATGCCTGGCATGCTGTTCGAGATTGCCGGCACGGTCAGCCTAGTCGGAGGCACTCTGTTCCTGATGTGGATCGGTGAGCAGATCACCAGCCGCGGAATTGGCAACGGTGTTTCGCTGATCATCATGGCCGGCATCGTCGCCCGACTTCCGCAGGCGATCGCCCAGTTGCTCGAGGGCAGCCGCACGGGATCGGTTAGCGGTGCAGTCGTGGTTGGCATTGTCGTTCTCGCCATCGCCCTCATTCTCTTCATCTGCTTCATGGAACGCGCGCAGCGGAGGGTGCTGATTCAGTATCCGAAGCGTCAGACCGCGCGCGGCATGCAGCAGGAGCGCTCGCACCTGCCGATCAAGCTCAACACTGCTGGCGTGATCCCGCCGATTTTCGCCTCCTCGCTGCTGCTAATGCCGCTCACGGTGCTCCAATGGGCCGGCAGTCGTTCGACGAGCGGGGGAGCGACCAACGATTGGCTCATTACGCTCACGGCGTTCCTGCAGCGTGGCTCGCCGCTGTATCTGGTGCTTTACGGCGCTCTCATCGCCTTCTTCACCTTTTTCTACACGGCGGTGCAGTTCAACAGCGAGGAAACGGCGGACAACCTGAAGCGCCATGGCGGGTTCATCCCTGGTATCCGTCCGGGCAAGGCAACCGAAGAGTATTTCGACTATCTACTCAATCGGATCACGGTGATCGGCGCGGCCTACCTCGTGCTGATCTGCCTGATGCCTGAAATCTTGATGGACCAGGCCGGGATGAAGGTTCCTCTCGGAGGCACCAGCCTGCTAATCGTGGTCAACGTGACGATGGATACGGTCAGCCAGATCCAAAGCCACCTGATCGCGCACCAATATGGCGACCTCATCAAGAAGGCGAAGCTGAAGACCACGCCGCGCCGCCGTTAGTTTTACAGGCGAACAGGGGGAGAGCTTCGTCATGTTGAACATCATTCTGTTGGGTCCTCCAGGCGCGGGCAAAGGAACGCAGGCTGCTCGCCTCCAGGCCACGCGCGGAATGATCCAGCTGTCGACCGGCGATATGCTGCGCGAAGCGGTCGCCGCGGGAACTCCGGTCGGCCTGAAAGCCAAGGCGGTGATGGAGCGGGGGGAGTTGGTCAGCGATGCGATCGTCAGTGCCCTCATCGGGGAGCGACTGGACGCGTCTGCGGACAAGGGCGCGATCTTCGACGGCTTTCCCCGAACCAAGCACCAGGCCGAAGCACTCGAAATTCTGCTGGGCCAGCGCGACCGCAAACTAGACCATGTCATCGAGCTGGCCGTTGACGAGGACGAGCTCGTGAGGCGCATCACCGGGCGCTTCACCTGCGCCAAGTGCGGCGCGGGCTATCACGACAGTTTCCGGCCGACCAAGGTGTCCGGGGTTTGCGACGTTTGCGGATCGACCGAGTTCAGGCGCCGGCCGGACGACAATGAGCAGACGGTTCGCACGCGAATGGAAGAATATCGGGCCAAGACTGCTCCGATTTTGCCGTTCTATGAGGCAAAGGGCCTCGTCCGACGCGTGGACGGAATGGCGTCCGTCGAGGATGTCGCTGCGCAGATCGATGCTATCCTGGACGAGAAGGCCTGATCGGGTAGCTTCTACAAGCAGGTGTCCATTTTCGACCGTGCCGGTTGACAGCGAAAACCTCCGGTCCTCAAGTTCACTTACCAACTAAAGGGGATCAAGAAACATGTTGATCACCATCCTGGCCACCCTTGCAGCCACGCAGACCGTCGGCGCTGCGACTAGTCCCGCGCCCATCACATCGGCAACGACCCAGCCGGCCAAGCCCACGAAGCCGAAGCGCAAGCGGCATCAGAGCTGCGGCAATGAATCTCCCTCGCTTGGGTCGCATATCATCATGGACTCGTGCCCAACCGACCAAGACCAGGAAGACGCGACGACGAAGAGCATGATGGACCTCAGGCAGGGCTCCTACGCCGAGCCGGGCCCTCACTAGGCGCTACGATCGATCGAGAGTGATCGCTCTCCAGGCCGGTGCTTTACCCACAGCAGGATAGTCCTCGGAGGCGACCTCATCCCAACGACCGCCCGCGCGGGGATCGGGCATGGTCACGTCGCCAGATACTTCCGCAAGCACCTCGGTGAGTTCAATCCGCTCGGCGATTGGCTCGAACAGGGCGAATATCTCGGCGCCCCCAATCACTGAAATCGAAGACTCGCCGGCAAGCTGAACCGCTTCGTCGACCGTGCGCGCAATTTCCGCTCCGACCGCGCTCCAGGCGGGATCGCGGGTCAACACAATGTGACGGCGGCCGGGCAGGATCCCGGGAAGGCTCTCAAAGGTCTTCCGGCCCATCACCATTGCCGTGCGCATGGTAAGTGCCTTGAATCGCTTGAGGTCCGCAGGAATGTGCCATGGCAACCTGCCGTCGCGACCGATGACGCCGTTCCGGGCGCGGGCGACGACAAGGGTGATGCGCGGCTTATTCATCCTTCACATCTGCCGGTGTCGCGCGCTCATGCCAAGCACGCTAATGGACTGACATGACCGACGCCGAGATGCTGTTGATCCAACAGGCCACCGAAAGGCTCGGTTCGAGAGCAGTCGTCACGGATCCCGCCGAGATCGACCCTTGGGTGTCCGACTGGCGCGGCCGGGTTCACGGAGCGACCCCGGCAATCCTTGCTCCGGCGACGACCGAGGAGGTCGTCGAAATCGTTAAACTTGCCACCGAGCATTGCGTGTCGCTCGTTCCGCAGGGTGGGAATACAGGCATGGCGGCCGGGGCGACTCCTCCAGCCGATGGATCAGCGTTGCTGCTGTCGATGCGCCGGATGAACCGGATCCGGTCGGTTAGTGCCGAAAGCCGCCTTGCAGTCGCAGAGGCAGGAGTGATTCTTGCCAACCTTCACGACGCAGCTCACGAGGTGGGCATGCGCTTCCCGCTGACGCTTGGCGCGCGGGGCAGTTGCACCATTGGTGGGCTAGCTTCGACCAACGCCGGAGGGACGCAGGTTCTGCGGTTCGGGACGATGAGGGCGCTCGTTGCTGGTATTGAAGCCGTGCTTCCGGACGGCTTCGTTCACAATGGGCTCTCAGGTCTCAAGAAGGACAATCGCGGCTACAGCCTGGATCAGTTGCTGATCGGCGCCGAAGGAACGCTCGGCGTGATCACCGCCGTCGCTCTGCGGCTGGTGCCAGCTATCGTATCGCGCGCGGTTGCCTGGGTCGGGGTTGCCAGTCCGATGATGGCGCTCGCCCTACTTCGCTTTCTGGAAGCCCGCACCGGGAGCATCGAGGGTTTCGAGCTCGTGCCGCAGGACTCGCTGGACCTGGTGCTCAAACATGTGCCGAACACTCGGTCGCCGCTTGTCGGAGCTCATGAGTGGAACGCGCTCATTGAAGCGACAACCTCTGACGCGGAGGCAGACATTGCGGGTGAGCTGGAGCGGTTACTGTCCGCCGCCCTTCAGGCAGGGCTGGCGGGCGATGCGGTGCTTGCTGCTAACGGGGCTCAGGCGGAGGCCTTCTGGAAACTTCGCGATTCCATTTCGGAGGCCGAGCGCGCCGAAGGCCAGACGCTCGCGCACGATATCTCCGTCCCCGTCGCGGACATGCCTGCATTCCTACTCGACGCGGCTAGCGAGGTGGAGCGCGCATTTCCCGGAGTGAAGGCCACCGGCTTCGGCCATCTCGGCGATGGCAACATCCACTTTCATGTCCGCGCTGCCGGTCATGCAGCGCCTGACTGGTACGAAAATGAGGGCGAACGCATCACGCACTTGGTTGATGATCTTGTGACTGAGGCGGGCGGATCGATCTCCGCCGAACACGGCATCGGGCAATTGAAGCGCGCCGAATTTGCCCGTCTCGCCCCGCCAGGCCGCCTACAGGCCCTTCGCGCGATCAAGCATGCGCTCGACCCTCTGGGTATCATGAACCCCGGCAAGCTGGTGCCCTAGGCACGAATTCACTTAAAGATTTCGCGGAAGCGTGGAAGTTTCCGCTCATGGAAGTCGAAGTCACCGCCGAAGCCAAGGACAAGAAGATCAACCGTCTGGTCGCGCTGACCGTGGTCGTTCTGTCGGTCGCCACCGGGTTGGGTAACATCAAGGACGGAAACATCGTCCAGGGCATGGAGCAAGCCCAGGCAAATTCGCTCGATCGCTGGAACGAATATCAAGCGACCCGGACCAAGCTGCACATCGTCGAGACTGCGAGAGCGCAGCTCGCTGCCGCTCCAGCGGGCGGTTCGGTGCAGAAGGCACTTGCCACGTTCGATACAGATGCCGCGAAATATAAGGCCGAAGCGCCAAAGCTCGCCGAGCAAGCCAATGCATTTTCCGATCAATACGATGCGCTCAATGTTCATGACGACCAGTTTGACGCCGCGGAAGCCTCGCTAGCGACCGCGATTTCGATCGCGGCGGTGGCCGCGCTGACCGAAAGCTGGATACCGCTCGCGGCATCCTGGATAATCGGTGCATTCGGTCTGTTCATGACGGTTTGCGGATTTGCCGGCTGGCCGTTCCACCCAGATGTGCTCAGCACTTTGCTCGGCTAACGCCTGGCGCGCCCGGTAGGATTCGAACCTACGACCTCAAGCTTAGAAGGCTCGTGCTCTATCCAACTGAGCTACGGGCGCGTGGGGCAATCCCTAACCGCAATTGACGCAGAGCGGAACCGCGCTACGCCTTCGCACATGAAGGCGGCGGGGCAGGGCCTGCAATACGTCGAGGCGCGGGACATGCGCGGATCTCACTTCCGCTACTTCGACTTCGTCATGGTCGCGATGGTGGTGGTGCTGCTGCTGTCGAATGTCATCGGGGCGGAGAAGCGTTCGTTCATCAACCTGCCCGGGATCGGCCCATGGCCCTTCGGCGCGGGCATCCTGTTCTTCCCGATCTCCTACCTGATCGATGACGTCCTGACCGAAGTCTACGGATATGCCCGAGCTCGGCGCGCGATCTGGGCAGGATTTGCGGCGCTGGCTTTCATGGCCGTGATGGAATGGACCGTCGTCCACTTGCCGGTGGCAGAGGGCTGGACTGGTCAAGCTGCTTACGAGCGGGTGTTCGGATCGGGGTGGCGGATCATCGTCGCATCGATGGCGGCCTTTTTCGTCGGCGACTTCGTCGAATCCGCAACGATGGCCAAGCTCAAGATCTGGAGTCAGGGGAAGCGGCTGTGGATGCGTTTCTGGGGCAGCACGATAGTGGGAGAAGGGATCGACAGCCTGATCTTCTACCCGTTGGCCTTTTACGGGATGATGGACTGGCCGGCCGACATCATGCTGCAAGTGATGCTAAGTCAGTTCGTCCTGAAGGTCAGCTGGGAGGTGCTTCTTACGCCAGTCACCTACATGGCAGTCGGCTGGCTCAAGAAGCGGGAGGGGGTCGATGTTTATGACGTGGGGACCGACTTCACACCGTTCTCAACGGCGGTCTAGGCGCCGACCGCCGAGGCGATCAGGCACTGATCAGGCGACGGTCTCGAGCAGACCTTCGAACAGCCGCCGCCCGTCCATTCGGCCGTGCGCGGGCTCAACCACCCGCTCGGGGTGCGGCATCAGGCCGAGAACATTGCCCGCATCGTTGAGGATTCCGGCGATATTCCGTGCCGATCCGTTCACCTGGTCGAGGTAGCGGAAGGCGACGCGGCCTTCGCCTTCCAGCCGATCCAAGGTCGCCTCGTCGGCCTGATAGTTGCCGTCGTGATGCGCCACTGGAAGGGCAATTTCCTCGCCTGAGCCATAGGCAGCCGTGAACAAGCTCTGACTGTTCTCCACCCGCAGCGGGACCTCGCGGCAGACAAAGCTCAGCGCCGCATTTCGCATCAGCGCGCCGGGCAGAAGAGCCGCCTCGGTCAGAACCTGGAAACCGTTGCAAATGCCGATCACGGGCACGCCGCGTCCGGCTGCATCGGCGACTGCGCGCATCACCGGGGAGCGTGCCGCCATCGCTCCCGAACGGAGATAGTCGCCATAGGAGAAGCCGCCGGGCACGCCGATGAAATCGACGCCGTCAGGAAGCTCCGTTTCGCGGTGCCAGACCATCGCCGGCTTGCGTCCGGTCACCAGTTCCAGGGCCACCGCGAGGTCCCGGTCGCAGTTGGAGCCGGGGAAGACGATGACCGCGCTTTTCATGCCGTCTCCAGCCGCTCAATACGGAAATTCTCGATAACGGTATTGGCAAGGAGCCTGCGGCACATTTCCTCGATCTCGGCGTCACCGGTTCCATCGGCAAGGTCGAGCTCGATTAGCTTGCCCGCGCGAACATCGTTCACGCCGCGAAAGCCGAGTCCCTCCAATGCATGGTGAATCGCTTTTCCCTGTGGATCGAGGACCCCGTTTTTGAGCGTAACGAAAACGCGCGCCTTCATCGGTTCTGCCTGACTGGTTGCCGTCTCCGTCGCCCCTATGGCTGCGACACTGCCGAGGGGCAAGTTTCATACTCTGTTTACCTTGATAGCCGAAAATGGACCACGTGCCGGTCAGTTCTTCACCGCCGGTGCTGGGAGAAGCACAAATGGTCGGCGGAATTGCCATTGCCATGTTCGTTGCGTTGGTCGGCTGGGGCGGAAAATATATTGGCTGGACCGACCCTGACGGGAAGGTTCAGCTTGCCCTCGTCACGGCCTTCATTCTCGGCATTGTCGGCGGGTTCAAGGCCGCGAAATAGCGCTCAACTTGCCCAAATCCCAACCAATGCCGCGGCCGTGACGAGCAGCAGGAAAAAATTCATCGGAATTAGCATTGATCTGGGCACCGGATGAAAATCTGGCTCCGGATCCTTCGGAAGGCCATGCAGTTCACGCCAGACCGCCGCCACCAGGCAGAAGCCGGCGAAGATAACCAGCACGCTTCCTGTAACCTTCCCAACCCATTCCGGCAGGATATCCTTCCCGAGCGCACGCGCGCCAATTCCGCCCGCCAGCGCGGCGAGAGCCGTCCGGACCCATGCGGCATAAGTTCGCTCGGCTGCCAGCATCGTCCGGTCGCTGGCAAACTGGGTACGCCGTTCCGCGCTGTCGGTCAGTTCGCCGGTTTGGCGCTCGACCGCCTTGGTGCTGCGCTTGATCTCCGCGGTCTGCTTCTTGAGCTCTTCCGTTTGAGGCGCGGCGGGCCGGTCCATAGCGCGGTCAATAACCGCTGAGCCGGGCAACCTGCTCCCGATGGAAGTAGAGGTCGCCGAAGAGTTCACCGAGCACTGCTTCGCGCTTCATGTAGAGGCCCACGTCGTGCTCGTCGGTCATGCCGATTCCGCCGTGCATCTGGACGCCTTCCCGCACCGCTAGGTTCGCTACGTCAGCGGCCTTCGCCTTGGCGACCGAGACGTAAAGGTCGGCCTGCTCCGATTTGCTGTCGATCAGCTCGGCAGCTTTCAAGGCCGCTGCGCGGGCGATCTCGATCTCGGAATAAAGATGCGCTGCCCGGTGTTGGAGCGCCTGGAATTCGCCGATGAACTTCCCGAACTGCTTGCGTTGCCGCAAATATTCGAGCGTCAGGGCAGTCGTTCCTGCCGCGACGCCGACAAGCTCCGCGGCGGCGCCGGCATTCCCGGCGGCCAATGCCCGCTTCAGCGGCTGCCAACCCCCATCCACCTTTCCGATCACTGCATCGGCATCGACCTGCACATTGGTGAAGTTCAGCCTTGCGGCCTTGGAGCTGTCGACCAGAGCGAGGTTCTCGGTCTCGAGCCCCGAGGCATCCCGCGGAACGGCGAACAACGTGATCCCATTGGTTTCGCCAGCCGATCCACTCGTGCGCGCAGCGGTCACGAGCATGTCGGCGGATGCGCCTTGGACAACGAACTGCTTGGCGCCGTTGAGCACGAAGCCGTTGCCCTGACGCTTCGCTTCCATGGCGACTCGCTCAGGCGCGTGCCGAGGACCTTCCTCAAGCGCGAGTGCAAGCACGGTTTCCCCAGAGAGAACGCCCGGAAACCAGCGATCGGCGTGCTCAGTCCCTTCGATTGCACGCGCCGCGACTACGGCGGTCCCGAGAAAAGGCGAGGGAGTCAGGTTGCGGCCGATCTCCTCCAGCACAAGCGCCGCCTCGGTCGCACCAAGGCCAAGTCCCCCGTGACTTTCCGGGATGCAAATTCCGGTCAGGCCTAGCTCGGCGAATTGCCTCCAGAGGCCATGACCAAAGCCGTCCTTGCAGTTGATGCTCCGCCAATGCCGCAACTGCTTGGCGATCGAGCCTTCCTCGGCAAGGAAGCTTGCCGCCGTTTCCTGCAGCATTTTCTGGTCGTCTGTTAGCAACGCCATCGCTCAGGCTCCCGGCAGCCGCAGGATGTGCTTGGCAACGATATTCAGCTGAATCTCGCTGGTACCACCCTCGATCGAGTTGCCTTTGCTCCGCAGCCAGGAACGCGGGGTGGTGCCCCCTTTGGAGCGCTCGCTGTCCCACTCGAGCGCATCGCTGCCGCCCGCTGCCATCGCCAGCTCGTTGCGGCGCTTGTTGAGCTCGGTCCCCGCATATTTCATCATCGATGGTGACGCGGGGTGGGCTTCTCCGGCTTTCCACATCGCGGCGAAGCGCTCGCTCATTGCTGCGAAGGCCAAAGCGTCAACGTCGAATGCGGCGATTTCGGCGCGAAGCAACGGATCGGCGGGCCTCGTAGCGGCGCCGAGCGAACCGCCCATGCCGAGCCCCATGCCGCTGATCATCTCGCGCTCGTGGCCGAGGAGGTATTTGGCGACGTCCCAGCCCTTGTTGACCTGACCGACGATCTGCTCCTTCGGTACCTTCACGTCGTCGAAGAACGTTTCGCAGAATGGCGACGACCCGCTGATCAACAAGATCGGTTTGGTCGAAACGCCAGGGCTTGCCATGTCGAACAGCAGGAAACTGATGCCGCCCTGCTTCGACTCGGTCGAGGTGCGCACCAGACAGAAGATCCAGTCCGCTTTGTCGGCATAACTGGTCCAGACCTTCTGGCCGTTGATCAGCCAATGGTCGCCCTGGTCTTCCGCCTTGGTTTGAAGGCCAGCGAGGTCCGACCCGGCACCGGGTTCGGAATAGCCCTGACACCAGCGGATCTCGCCGCGTGCGATCTGCGGCAGATAATGCCGCTTCTGTTCCTCGGTGCCGAATTTCAGGAGGGCCGGGCCCAGCATCGAAATGCCGAAGCTCGTTAGAGGTGCCCGCGCCCCGATCCGCTGCATCTCTTCTTTCAGAACCAGTGCTTCTGGAGCGGAAAGGCCGCCGCCACCATATTCCGCTGGCCAGTCAGGCACCGTCCAGCCGCGGCCTGCCATCGCCTCAAGCCACTGCCGCTGGGCCTCGGACTTGAAGGTCCAATTCCGGCCGCCCCAACAGACATCCGCTTCGGAGCGGATCGGCTGCCGCATCTCGGTCGGGCAATTCTCTTCCAGCCACGAACGGGTTTCGGCCCTGAAGGCGTCGAGATCGGTGGTCATGAACCACCTATCCGCTGCCTCGCGCCGCTTGTCGAGCCGGGCCTAGCCCGTTGCCGAACAGACCGAGAGACTGCCTTCGGGGAGCGGTTTCAGTAATTCGCTCGCCGGCCTCGAATAATCGAGCCATGCCCGCCATTCCGTGGGGGGCACCAAAGCCACCTGCCGCTGGTGATAGCGCGCCACGTCCGGCCCTGGCTCTGTCGTGAGCATCGTGAAGGCCTCTCCGAGATCCGGTACGTCGCGAGTCAGGCCGGCGATGCCGACCATTCCGCCTTCCGACCAGCTGAACAGCCAGCGGTCCTTGCGCTTCTGTTTGGGATCCTGGGGGATCGTGAATTCGTAAAATCCATCTGCGATTATCAGGCAACGGCCGGTCGAGAATTCCCGCCCATCCGAGCGAAAATTATAGACGGGCTTGCCGCCATTCCCCGGCCAGCTCCAGCGTCGCATCACGAGTTCGTAACCGCTTTGTCGGCCGCGGACGATCGGCGCGGTCTCGGTGATCCGAATGTCGCGCGCGGTTAGGTTTGGCAGGCCTTCCGGAAAGCTCAGCGGCACCTGCATCTCCCGGAACAGGCGGGCCACCTCGTCGACCGACTTGGTCTGGGTGTAGAGATTGCACATGGTTCAAGCGGTTAGCCGTCGTGGGGCTCCCGTTCCAGCGTGTAACGCAGGTTAGGTAGGAAGGCGGCAATCATCTGTATAAGGTCCTCATTGCCGCCGACAGCTTCAGCGAAGCGGTGACCGAGAGACGAATGGAGAGCTCCCGCTGTATTCAGGAGCTTTGCGTATGTCTGTTCAAACGAAGACCTATCGCGTCTATTGCTACGACGACGTCCATAAGGTCGTCAGCGTCGACCTCATCGAGGCTGCGAGCGACGATCAAGCTATCGCCGCCGCGCAGGCCCAGGGCTTCGGCTCCAAGTGCGAAATCTGGGACGGCCGCAGACTTGTGTTGCAGCTCGCCGATCAACAGCAGCAGG
The DNA here is from genome assembly GCA_036376635.1 of Sphingomicrobium sp. Taxonomy (GTDB): domain Bacteria; phylum Pseudomonadota; class Alphaproteobacteria; order Sphingomonadales; family Sphingomonadaceae; genus Sphingomicrobium. The sequence goes on along the minus strand of DASUZY010000021.1, from coordinate 25,959 downwards.
CTTAGCGGAAGCAGTCGTTGCGGGCCGTGGCCGAAAGAGTTCGTGGCAATTCTAGTCAGGCACAGAGGTTGAGCAATTTATTAAGCGTTCCCGGCTAGTTCTCGTTATGTGGCTGTGGGCGCAAGTACAGAAGCGGGCAAGTTTAGCTCACGCTTGGTGAATGCACGCCGCGATGCGGTGGTGCTGGTGGTCCTTATCACCGCCGTGATGATGCTCATCTGGAACGGCAGCGCCTTCTTCAACAACCTGCCTACGGGTGACGCCCGTTTCGGCCCCGCCATTCGCTTGGCCAGCACCGCCTTGACGCTGAACGTCGCTTTGATCCTATTCGGCTGGCGTCGTTACGTCGATCTGCAGCACGAAGCCGAGATGCGCGCCGAGCAGGAGCGCCGGGCAACTGTGCTCGCCACCACCGACACGATCACCGGCCTTTACAATCGCAAGGGCTTCGCGGGCATCGCCGGTGATCTCTGCACCGATGCGGCTGCCCGGAACGAGCATCTCGTCGTCATCTCCTTCCAGATCCATCGCTTCAAGGCGGTGAATGATCAACATGGATACGAGACTGGCGACAGGCTGTTGAAAACCCTCTCGGTCTCACTCGCTGACGAGCTTGGTCCGGATGCCGTCCTTGCTCGACTGAGCGGGGACGAGTTCGCAGTCGCGCTCGCACTCGCGCCGGATCGGATCGAAACCGCCGAGGGAATCGCCGAAACGGTTTTGCGGACCGTCACCCGCCCACTGCTGTTCGAAGAAAAGATCATTCAGGTCGGTGCCTTCACGGGCATCGCTTCGGCACCCGCCGGAAGCGCGCGGATCCCTGACGTGCTTCGCCGCGCCGACATTGCAATGGACCACGCCCGCAGCGGCCGAGTAGCGCGTCCGGTCTGGTTCGATGCCGGCATGGAGCGAGCGCTCATCGCTCATGGCGAGATCGAGCAAGGCATCCGGATGGGGCTCGAGCACGGCCAGTTCGTTCCCTATTTCGAGCCTCAAGTCGATCTCGCTACCGGCGAGATCGTCGGCTTCGAAGTTCTGGCGCGGTGGATTCACCCTCTATCGGGGGTCATTGGTCCCGATGTCTTTATTCCGGTCGCTGAAGAGATCGGCCTGATCGGCCGCCTCTCGGAGCATGTGATTGGCGAAGCCCTGACCGAAGCGGCCGCGTGGAGCCCGGAGCTCAAAATCTCGGTCAATATCTCGCCGTTCCAGCTTGCCGACGGCTGGCTCGCTCAGCGGATCGTCAAGACGCTCGCGGATACCGGCTTCCCGGCAGAGCGCCTCGTCATCGAGATCACCGAAAGCTCGCTGTTCGCTGACCTCGATCTCGCGCGCACGATCGTCACCAGTCTCAAGAACCAGGGCATTCAGCTGGCGCTCGACGATTTCGGGACTGGTTTCTCGTCGCTTTCACACCTCAGGTCCTTGCCGTTCGACATCATCAAGATCGACCGAAGCTTCGTCACGAACATCCACGAGAAGCGTGAAAGTTCGGCGATTGTGCGGGCCGTTTCTACCCTCGCCAAAGCGCTGCAGGTGCCAGTGTGCGTTGAGGGAATCGAGAATGAGGAATCCTATCACGCCGTCGTTCGCCTCGGCTGCGAGATCGGACAGGGGTGGTATTTCGGAAAGCCAATGCCCGCCGAGCAGGCTCTCGAGCTGCTCGCTGCCCGTAGCCGCCTCGGCTCGCCGCCGATGCGCACCGCAATCAACGGCTAAAGTTCAAATCAGCTGAGAGATCGTCCCGGCGCGGGACGCTGGGACCCGCTTGCGCTCCAGCCGGTTTTCGGCATGGTAAACGCCGCGTTAGGGAGTTGCCATGCAGCCTGTCAGGCCATTGTTCGCTGCACATCCGAGCATTTTCGGCCGCGCCCCGATGCGCGATCTCTCAGGCGCTGCTGAATCGTCTCGCCTGTGGGCTGACCTCAAGCTCTTCGCGCTGACGTTTTCGGCCGGCTTCCTGTTCGTCTCAATCCTGATCGGCTAGTCGACCCTGCAGCGGCCCTCGTCGCAGGCGAGGTGGAGCTTCCATCCAAGCCACGCTGAAACGAGGCACATTGCTGCGACGAGGAGGAGTTGGCCGATCGGTCCAATTCCCGCACTGCTGAGGCCGAATGCCAGCAGCGATCCGATTACCATCGCCCCTGAATTGACGATGTTGTTGGCAGCGACTGTTCGAGCGGTCTCTGTCTTCGGTACGGTCGTCGTCAGGAAAGCGTACAGGGGTACGACAAACATTCCGCCGGTGATTGCGACGCCGAGCAGCGCAATGATCATCAAGCCCGCGAGCGGCCGCTCCAGGAAGTTTGCGAGTGTCGTCAGGTCTGCTCCATTGTGCTTGGTCCATGACAGAGCGACGAAGTGAAGCATCAATACGAACCCGCCCATGGCGATCACGGATGCAGGAGCGAACCTGGCGGAAACCTCGCTCTTCAGGAGGCGATTGATCAGCACGGACCCGATCGCAATACCGATCGAAAAAATGGCAATGAACAGGCTCGCCACCTGCTCGTCGGCGCCGAGCACGTTCTTCACCAGCGGCGGGAAGATGATGATCAGCACGGCTCCGATGGTCCAAAAGAAGCTGATCGCGAGGATCGCGAGGAAGAGCCGGCGGATGTGCATCGTGCCGCTCACCAACTCGATCGATGCATGGACGATGTGCCAGGTGATCGGCAGGCGTTCCGCGGCTGGTGGGGCGGGAGGTACCTGACGGCCTGCGAGGAAGCCCAGAGATGCGAAGATCAGCACTGCGCCAGCGGCATACCTCGGCTGAGCCGCGAGCACCCCGGCAACGATCGTTCCAAGGAGAATCGCGATATAGGTGCCAGCCTCGACCAGTCCGGTGCCCCCAAGCACTTCGTCTTTCTGGAGATGTTGCGGAAGGATCGCGTATTTTATGGGGCCGAAAAAGGTCGAGTGAATGCCCATCGCGAACACGGCCGCCAGCATTAGCGGGATGTTGGCCAGCAGCAGTCCGGCTCCTCCGATCAGCATGATGCCGATTTCGGCGAGCTTGATGATCCGGATCAGGCGCGCTTTGTCATGATCGTCCGCGAGCTGGCCGGAGAGTGCCGAGAAGAGGAAGAAAGGCAGGATGAACAAGCCTTGCGCAATTGCGCTGAACTGGAACTCCTTCGCCGGGTTCGAGTAGAGCTGGTAGGTGACGAACAGAACGACCGCCTGCTTGAAAAGGCTGTCATTGAACGCGCCGAGGAACTGGGTCGCGAACAATGGCAGGAATCGCCGCGCGCGCAGCAGGTGTGCAACGTTCTGGATCAAGCGTGGATCGCGGGGATGACCATCGGGGACAGGACAGTCGCATAGCCCAGCTTTGCGCGTGCCGCCAAACCTTATAACGGATTGTCCCGAACCGATGCTCTCGCTGCCGAATCTTCTGACCCTGTCGCGGATCCTCGCGGTACCTATCCTGGTGTTCCTCCTGTGGCGCCCGGCTCCGCTCGATTACGCCATCACCTTCGCGCTATACTGCATCGTGGGAATCACCGATTATCTCGACGGCTATCTCGCTCGGGCGTGGGGAAGCATCTCGAAGCTGGGTCAATTCCTCGACCCGATCGCCGACAAGATCATGGTCGCCGCCGTGCTCATCATGCTGATCTCGAGCCGCAAAGCGAACCCGCAACCGGAGATCGAAGGTCTGCACATCATTGCTGGCCTCATCATTTTGCTTCGGGAGATCATCGTTTCCGGTCTTCGCGAATATCTCGCGGGCTTACAGGTTTCTGTGCCGGTCAGCGCGCTCGCCAAGTGGAAGACCACGGTCCAGTTGATTGCTCTCGGGGCGCTGATACTCGGAGGCGCACTGCCGCAAATGCCATGGGTTCACGATGTCGGCATCTTCTGCCTGTGGGCCGCGGCCGCGCTGACCCTATTCACGGGTTACAGCTATCTGCGCACCGGCATTCGGCACATGGACTGACTTTCCGCAGCAGTTATCGATTCTGCTGTTCTCACTGACCGAGGAATCTCGTTTCTGACGAACCCTCGCCGCGCCTAGGGCGGCTCAACCAGCTGGAGGAGAGTCAGAATCATGGACGCAAAGACTGGCGCAATGGGCTGCCCGGTGGATCGGCCGACTACCGTACGCTCACTGCTCGGCCGCACCAATCGCGACTGGTGGCCGGATTCGCTCCCGATCGATATCCTCCACCAGGGCGGCGTCTCGCCCGACCCGATGGGTGAGGACTTCAATTATGCGGACGCGTTCAAGCAGCTCGACTATCAGGCGCTGAAGCGCGACCTCACTGCCCTAATGACAGATAGCCAACCCTGGTGGCCGGCTGACTACGGGCATTACGGTCCGTTCTTCATCCGCATGGCGTGGCACGCCGCTGGTACTTATCGGACTGGCGACGGGCGCGGCGGTGCGAATAGCGGTCAGCAGCGCTTTGCCCCTCTCAATAGCTGGCCGGACAACGGCAACCTCGACAAGGCGCGGCGACTCCTCTGGCCGATCAAGCAAAAGTACGGGAAGAACATCAGCTGGGCCGACCTGTTCATCCTCGCCGGTAACGTTGCGATCGAATCGATGGGCGGACCAATCTTCGGTTTCGGTGGCGGCCGGCCGGACGTCTACGAGGCAGAACGCGACGTCTATTGGGGTGCCGAGGAGAAGTGGGTCGAAGCTTCTGAAACCCGCATCCAGCCCGAGCGCGAAATGGAGCTGGAGAGCCCGCTCGCCGCCATCCAGATGGGACTGATCTACGTCAATCCGGAAGGCCCGGGCGGGGTGCCAGACCCGCTTCAGTCCGCGCGCGACATCAAAATCACGTTCGAGCGCATGGCGATGAACTCCGAGGAGACCGTCGCATTGACTGCTGGCGGCCACACCTTTGGGAAGGCGCATGGTGCTGGCGACGCAAGCCTCGTGGACGTGGCGCCGGAAGGCGCGGACATTGCGCTTCAAGGCCTTGGCTGGGCGAGTTCGTTCGAAAGCGGCGTCGGTCAGCACACGATCACCAGTGGCATCGAGGGTTCGTGGGTGAACACGCCGACGCAATGGTCGGAGAATTATTTCCGGCTGCTGCTCGACTATGAATACGAGCTGGTCCGCTCGCCGGCCGGAGCCAAGCAGTGGCAGCCGATCAATCAGAAGCCTGAGGATATGGCTCCGGCGGCGCACGATCCGTCGAAGCGCGTTCCGACAATGATGACGACGGCCGACATGGCTCTTCGAGAGGATCCGGAGTTCCGTAAGATCTCGGAGAAATTCCGTAACGATCACGAGGCGTTCAAGGAGGCTTTCGCCCGCGCCTGGTTCAAGCTGACCCACCGCGACATGGGTCCAAAGGTCCGGTACCTGGGTCCGGAGGTCCCGAGCGAGGATCTCATCTGGCAGGATCCAGTTCCTGCCGGCACGAAGCCGTCGGACGGGGACGTTTCGGCGTTCAAGGACAAAATCCTCGGCGCGGGGTTCAGCGTCGGTCAGTTGGTGAAGACGGCTTGGGCTTCGGCCTCGACGTTTCGCAAGTCGGATTTCCGCGGCGGAGCAAATGGTGCGCGCATCCGTCTTGAGCCGCAAAAGAGTTGGGCGGTGAATGAGCCCGAAGACCTCGGCCGCGTTCTTGCCAAGATCGACGAGCTTCGGGGATCGCTGTCGATGGCTGATGCGATCGTGCTTGCCGGCACTGCGGCCGTCGAGAAAGCGGCGCGCGATGCGGGCTTCAATGTCACGGTTCCGTTCATCGGCGGCCGCGGCGATGCGACGCAGGATTGGACCGACGCCGACAGCTTCGCCGAGCTTGAGCCAGCGGCCGACGGCTTCCGCAACTACCTGAAGACCAGGCATTCGGTGAAAACCGAGGAGCTGCTGATCGATCGAGCTCAGCTACTTGGCCTCTCGGCACCGGAAATGACGGTGCTGCTCGGCGGCTTGAGAGTGCTCGGTGCCAACTACCAGGATCGGCCGGAAGGCGTGTTCACCAGCCGCAAGGGTCAGTTGACCAACGACTTCTTCGTCAATCTGCTCGACAACGACACCTTCTGGGAAGTGGTCGACGACAGTGGCGACGAGGAATTCATCGGCCGCGACAGAGGCGGAAAGCAGGAGAAGTGGCGCGCGACCCGAACCGATCTAATCTTCGGTTCGAACAGCCAGCTCCGCGCGACAGCGGAAGTCTATGCCGAGAAAGGGAATGAGGAGAAGTTCGTCCGCGACTTCGTCAAAGCCTGGACCAAGGTGATGAACGCCGATCGGTTCGATCTGGGGAAGTAAGCAGCAATCGCGCTCGGGTCAGCCGCAAGCTGGCTCGAGCTCGGACGCTCCTGGATCGACGGCCGCAAGTTCTGGTACGAGGTCGCCGACGATGCGCCGGAGTGTTTCGGCCAGCATTCGGAATTCACTCTCGCGAGGGCTGGACCGTCGCCAGATCAGGGCAATTCGCCGATAAGGATGTTCCGATCGAAGCGGTTTAGCGTCCACGCCGGTGCCTGAGAGGATGCCCGCCTCGATCGCCATTCCCGGGACGAATGTCACGCCCAAACCGTTGTCGACCATCTGCACCAGCGTGTGCAGCGAGGTGCCCATCATCGCGGCATGCGCGCGTAGCTCGGGGCGATTGCACGCGGACAGGGCATGGTCCTTCAGGCAATGGCCGTCCTCGAGCAGCAACAGCCGGTCCTCGTCGATGTCCGACGCGCGCACGGCTTTTCCTGAAGGCGCCTCGCCGGCAGGGTAAGCAATGTAAAGCTGGTCGTCGAAGAGCGGCGTCGAGTCGACATCTCCGCAGGCGAAGGGAAGAGCGAGCAGGACGCAGTCGAGCTGCCCCCGATGAAGCGCCTCGCAAGCGGCGCCACTCGTCTCCTCGCGAAGGTAAAGCTTGAGCTCCGGCCATTGCTCCCGAAGCCTCGGCAGCATCGTCGGGAGCAGGAACGGCGCGATGGTAGGGATCACGCCCATCCGGAGCTCGCCGTGAAGGGGACGGCCTTGCGCCCGAGCCATTTCGGCCAACTCTTCCGTTTCTCGCAGGACCCGAACGGCCTTGTCGGCAATCTTCTCGCCGAGCGGCGTGAAGCGCACGACGCGTCGAGTGCGCTCCACCAGAGTCAGGCCCAGGAGGGTCTCCAACTCTCTAAGCCCCGCGGACAGCGTTGACTGAGTCACGAAGCAGGCGTCTGCGGCTTTTCCGAAATGTCCGAACCGCCGCAGAGCAACCAGATATTGAAGCTGCTTAACCGTGGGCAGGTGGACGATCATTTATCGAAAATTCCAATCACAGACAGCCATATAATGGACTTGAACGATGGAGGCCAGATACCTAGATCGCCCCTCGAGAGTTACGCTGCACTGCAACAATCAGGAGGACTTCCTTAAATGCTTACCGTTGGCGACAAGCTTCCAGCACTCACGCTGCCCGTTCAGCAGGGCACGTCCGCGCTGCCTGCAGGCGAGACAATCGATCTCGGCCAGACCGACGGCAAGTGGAAGATTCTGTTCTACTGGCCCAAGGACTTCACCTTCGTGTGCCCGACAGAAATCGTCGGTTACGGCGACCTCAAGGCGGACTTCGCTGATCGCGATACGGTGCTGATCGGAGCATCGACCGACACCGCCCACGTGCACTTCGCCTGGCGCCGTTCGGACGAGCAGCTGGCTGGCGCGGATTTCCCCTGGATCGCCGACAACAAGAAGGAGCTGGCCGACGCGCTAGGCATCGTGGATCGCGCCGAAGGTGTTGCCTATCGGGCCACGTTCATCGTCGATCCAGATAACGTCATCCAGCATGTGACGGTGAATGGGCTGAACGTCGGTCGCAATCCCGCCGAGACGCTTCGCGTTCTCGACGCGCTGCAGACCGATGAACTCTGCCCATGCAACTGGGCGCCGGGCGAAGAGGTTCTGAAGCCGGCCGCCTAACCAGTTTCGATCCTCTCTGCCCCCTTGAGAGGATCGCCGGCCGGTACCCAGCCCGGCCAACCGAAGGGGCGGGCACTCTCTCCCCAGGCCCGCCCCTTTTTTCTTGCCCGAAGAAGATGAGGTGGAATCGTCATGTCGCTTAAGCAGCTTGCTGACACGCTGCCGGAGTATGCGAAGGATTTGAAACTGAATCTCGGCTCAATTCTAACCGATCAGCTGATCGGTGAAGAGCGGAAGTGGGGCCTCATGCTCGCCTGCGCGCATGGTTCAGGCTACCGGCCGCTCGTCGCTGCGGCAGAGGCCGAGGTTGCAGGGAAGCTGGACGACAAGATCGCCAATGCCGCTCGCGGTGCCGCTGCAATCATGGCGATGAACAACGTCTATTATCGCTTCGTGCACCTGGTTTCGAATCCGGAGTACGGCACCAAGCCCGCACGGCTTCGGATGAATTTCATCGGTAAGCACGGCATTCCCAAGGAAGCATTCGAGCTCTTCTCGCTGGCAGTCTCGGCGATGAACGGTTGCGGGATGTGCATCGACAGCCACGAGCGCATTCTGCTGGAACATGGCGTGAAGACCGATGCCATTCAGTCTGCTGCCCGAATCGGCGCTGTGATGAAGGCTATCGCGACGGTTCACGCCACGCTTTAGGCGGTCAGCATCCTGACTGCGACGACCAGCAACGTGACAGCCAACACCGGCCTCAGCACCGCGTCGCTGGTCTTCGCGGCGAAATGACTGCCGACGATGATTCCCGGGATCGAACCGACCAGCAATGCAGCCATCAGCGTGAAGTTTACTGAACCGAGCAGCCAGTGGCCCACCCCGGCGATGAGTGTGAGCGGCACGGCGTGAGCGATGTCGCTGCCGGCGATACGTGCGACCGGAAGCGTAGGATAAAGCATTAGCAACGCCGTCGTTCCCAGCGCTCCTGCGCCGACCGAGGTCGACGAAACCAGGATGCCCAGTACAAATCCGAGCAGGATGGTCCAGCCCGAGATGCGGCGAGCGCCAGCGTGGTCGAATCGCGGACCGGCCCACCGTACGATCCACGGTCTGAAAAAGATCGACACGCTGGTCAGGAGCAGGGTCACTCCCAACATGACATTCAGGACCCCGGCCGCATGTTGCGCCAGGGTGCCGACACGGCTCATCACATAGATGGTTGCGATAGAGGACGGCACGCTTCCGCATGCGAGGGACGCCACGATCTTCCAGTCGACCGTCTTGCGCTGGTTATGAACCGCCGTTCCGACCGTTTTCGTGACCGAGGCGTACAGCAGATCTGTGCCCACGGCGGTTGCCGGATGAAAGCCGAACAGAAGCACCAGGAGCGGCGTCATCAGCGATCCGCCGCCGACTCCCGTCATGCCGACGAGAGCTCCTACAAGGAGTCCGGCCAGCGAATAGAGCGGATCGTAGCCTGGAAAAATGGATCGCCCCCTTCTTCAAACGTCGCTCTGCAATTCACGGCGCGTATTCCAGTTCCGTCGTGGTCTGGGAGTGACCCGCTGGAATTTGGCGTGGGCCGCCCTTAGATTGGACGCCCAAGGGAAGGAAGAACAGCGCTTGCAGTCCGGGCTGATTGCCTATCTCGACTCCGTCAAGTCACGCGACCCTGCCGCTCGCTCGCGATGGGACGTATTGTTCTATCCTGGCGTTACGGCGCTCGGCCTGCATCGCGCGGCGCACTGGCTGTGGGAGGGAAACCTTTATTTCCTCGCGCGACTCATCAACCATTTCGCGCGGTTCCTGACCGGCATCGACATTCATCCCGGCGCCAAGATCGGGAAGCGGTTCTTCTTGGACCACGGGTTTAGCGTGATCGGCGAAAGTGCCGAGATCGATGACGATGTGACGATCTATCAGCATGTCACGCTCGGCGGCACGAACCCGACAACCGGCGACGGCGGCAAGCGCCACCCGACCATCCGTTCGGGGGTGGTGATCGGTTCCGGCGCTCAGGTGCTCGGCCCGATCGAAATCGGCGAAGGTGCCAAGATCGGCGCGAACTCGGTCGTTACGAAGGATGTCGCGCCAGGCCAGACGGTGGTCGGGATTCCCGCCAAGCCGGTTCCGGTCGATGCGGTTCACTACAGTCCCGGCTTCATGCCTTATGGAACGCCCTGCGGCGAAGATGTGGACCCGGTTCGGGCCCGTCTCGTTGAAATGGAGGAGGAAATCGACGAGCTTCGTCGCGAACTCCGCACGCTCAAGGCTGCCAAGCAGCCTCAGCCGAAGGCGAAAAGCGCTTGAGCGTCGTCGCGCCGTTCCCGCCTCCCGGGCACCGGCGCCCCATCGCCACTTTTGATCGGAAGGAACTCCAGCGGATCCTGGACCTCTATGGCCGGATGGTCGCGGCCGGACATTGGCGGGACTATGCGCTGAGGATCGATCCTGACGTCGCGGTGTTCGCCGCATTCCGCCGTCACTCGGAGCGGCCGGAAGTGCGCATAGAAAAACGCCCCGAGCTCCGGTTGAAGCAGGGGGCGTTCGCCCTGATCGGTGAACACGGAGTAGTGCTAAAGCGGGGCCACGAGCTTGCCGGCGTCTTGGCCCCGCTCGAGCGTCGGCTCATGCGGCTGGTTGGGTAACCGCCACCACCGACCGATCCAGCACTGGCAACTTGTCGCGCAGGCCCTCGGGTAGGGGTTTCACGATCATGCCGCGGGCCTGATGCCAGAAGGCCGAGAGGAGCAGTAGCGCCGAGCCGATCACCAGTGCAGTGAGAGCGACATTGAGCTCGACCGCACCGAACTGACGGAACAGCTCGTCGAGCGCATAGAGCACATAGGCCAGCGCCGATACGAGAAGAGCTCGACGATCCACTGCGAGCGCCGTGATCCCCAGAACGACATAGAGGGCGACGACTGCAAGTCCTTCGGCGACTGTGATGTGACCACTGGTAAGACCCAGCAGCGTGAAGACCGGGTGAACGATCATTGGCGCTGCAAGGAGGTGAAGCCAGAAAGCCACGTCTGAGCGCCGCGTCAGTCGCGAGCGGTCGCTCGCGTCCCACCACATGGCGAAGAGGAAGATGCCGATGCCGAGGAACAGGACCAAGCCAAGGACGACGTTCCGCGCCTGCTCCGGATCCTGACCGAGAATGGCAAGCAACGCACCGACCGCGACGGCGGCGACCGAGGCGGCCCCAGCGGCGATCGTGATCGGCACGTGGAATCTGCGCCAGTGCAGCCACGCGGCGCCGGCGCCGATGATGCCCGACGCCGCTGCAATCGTTCCGCCCAGGACATTGTTGTCGTCCAGGCGATCAGCGCCAAAGCCCTGCGCCAGCCCGAATAGCGCTGTCGCGAACACTCCGCCGACGAAGGCGAGGAGAAGGATGATCGAAGGCAGCGCCATTCGGCGCCTTGCGGTGAAGTAGAGCGCGAGCCCCCAGGCGGTAGCCGCAACTGCTAGAGGGGCAAGCGAGGACGGACCGTTTTCCAGTTGGATGCCCGTCGACTGGCCGATGCTCTGACCAATCCATCCCACAGCGAAGAGCAGGATGGCGGCGGCGATGGACACGAAGATGTCATTGAAGCCGGTTATCAGCCGAAACTGCTCTTCGTCGGGAATTGCGGTTGCGCGCTGCTTTTCCACGTGTGTTCGAAGCGCGTCCGCAGCGTCGGCCGTGATCACTCCGGAGGCGACGGCGTCGTCGAGCTCCTGTTGAGAGTACATGTTCTGCCCTCCTGTTGTTTGGGGCAGATTAATGCCAAGTGTATTATCGTGTCAATACAGCAGGGCGGCAGCCGGTCAGCCTTCGAGTGGTACTCCGAAGAGGTCGTGATCGTCCGAGTCCTCGATGTGCACCTGCGCGATATCGCCGGGCTGCAACCCTCCGGCGTCGCGCAGATGAACCTCGCCGTCGATTTCGGGAGCGTCCGCCTTGGAGCGGCCTGTCGCGCCGCCTGTCTCGCCATCCACGGCGTCGATCAGGACGGAAAGTGTCGAGCCCACCTTGCGGGCGAGCTTCTCGGCTGAGATGCGAGCGGACAGACTCATCACCGCTTCATAGCGTTCCTGTTTGATGTCCTCTGGCACCTGTTCATCCATCGAAGTTGCCGGAGCGCCCGCGACGGCTTCGAATTTGAATGCTCCGACGCGGTCGAGTCGTGCCTCTTCCAGCCAGGCGAGCAGGTATGCGACGTCCTCATCCGTCTCGCCGGGGAAGCCGACGACAAATGACGACCGAATCGCAAGGTCGGGGACCTGTTCCCGCCACGAGCGAATGCGTTTCAGCACCTTCGCGTCGTTGGCCGGACGGCGCATGCGGCGGAGCACGTCCGGGCTTGCGTGCTGGAAGGGGATGTCGAGATAGGGAAGGACCAGTCCCTCGGCCATCAGCGGAATAACATTGTCAACGTGGGGGTAGGGGTAAACGTAGTGGAGCCTGACCCAGGCGTTGAGCTTGCCCAACTCCCGAGCCAGATCGGTCATGTGGGCCCGGACTTCCGTGCCTTTCCACGGCCAGGCCTTGTGCCGCACGTCGACGCCATAAGCAGAGGTATCCTGGCTGATGACCAACAGCTCTTTGGTACCGGCAGCGATGAGCTTCTCCGCCTCGCGAAGGATCGCGTCCGGACGGCGGCTGACAAGGTCGCCGCGCAGGTGCGGGATTATGCAAAATGCGCAGCGGTGATTGCAGCCTTCCGAGATTTTCAAATAGCTGTAGTGGCGCGGGGTGAGCTTGAGGCCTCCCTCAGGAACGAGATTCAGGAACGCGTTCGCCGGGATTGGCGCTGCCTCGTGAACGGCACCCACGACTTGTTCGTATTCATGAGCACCGGTGATCGCCAGAACTTCGGGGAAGCGTTCGCGAATGACCTCGGCTTCCTTGCCCATGCAGCCGGTGACGACGACACGTCCGTTCTCGGCAATCGCCTCGCCGATGGCTTCGAGGCTCTCTTCCTTGGCGGAATCGAGGAAGCCGCAAGTGTTGACCAGCACCACGTCGGCGCCAGCGTAGTCCGCGGACATGTCGTAGCCATCGGAGCGCAGCTTCGTCATGATCCGCTCGCTGTCGACCAGGTTTTTGGGACAGCCGAGTGAGACCAGCCCGACGCGCGGGGGCTTGGGGAGAGTGGTGACGTTCATCGGAAGAGCCGCGCCAATATAGTGATTTTGGGGCAAAAACTAGGCGTCAGCTCTTTACCTCGACGGCGATGATGCGAAGAACCGCTGAACCGATATTTTCCACCGAATGCGGAGGAAGCGGGTCGATCCAGAGTCCAGTCTCGCATTCAGGCGCGGATCGCTCCCGGCTGTCGACTAGAACCGTGCCGTTTTCATCTCGTCGAATGAAATCGCTCCAGCTCTGCACATAAAGCGCGGCCGGCCATTCGTGTTGATGCAGTGGAGTTCGCTCGCCCGGTCGAACTCTGGTGTCGAGGATCCGGACTCGATCGTTCTCGAAAAGCACTGCGTGGTGGTCGGGGGCGGCGGCCATCGCGTCGAGCGGATTGCTTACCATTCAGGGATCATCACGCGGAGAGGACGTTTCCGCAAGCTTGTTCGCCGCTTCAAAGCAAGGCTAAGGCGCTGGCGAGACCTCGAGGAGTTCCAATGCGCATCGCAATGATTGGCACCGGCTATGTCGGCCTTGTTTCCGGCGCGTGCTTCGCGGATTTCGGCCATCGCGTCTGCTGCGTCGACAAGGATGCGAAGAAGATCGATGGCCTGAATGGCGGCGTTATGCCGATTTGGGAGCCAGGCCTCGAAGCTCTGGTCAAGGCCAATGTCGATCGCGAGCGGCTAACCTTTACCACTGACCTTCCTTCTGCTGTCGGGGACGCGGAAGCCGTATTCATCGCCGTTGGCACGCCGACTCGCCGCGGCGACGGGCACGCCGACTTGACGTTCGTGTTCGAGGCCGTGCGCGAGCTCGCCAAGGTGATGAAGCCCGGAACCGTTGTCGTCACCAAGTCGACGGTGCCCGTCGGTACGGGCGACCAGATCGAAGCGATCCTGAAGGAGGAGGGGGTGACTGGCATATCGGTCGCGTCCAACCCCGAGTTCCTGCGCGAAGGCGCGGCGATCGCCGACTTCAAGCACCCCGACCGGATCGTCGTCGGGGCCGAGGACCGGCACGCCGAGGACGTCCTCAAGGAAATCTATCGTCCGCTGTTTCTCAACCGCGCCCCGATCCTGATCACCGGGCGCCGGACGGCCGAGCTCACCAAATATGCCGCCAACGCCTTCCTGGCGGTCAAGATCAGCTTCATCAACGAGATCGCCAATCTGTGTGAGGCGGTCGACGCGGACGTTCAGGACGTCGCTCGCGGGATCGGTCTCGACAACCGCATCGGACCGAAGTTTCTGCATGCCGGCCCAGGATACGGCGGCAGCTGCTTCCCGAAGGACACGCTTGCGCTGCTTAAGACGGCGGATAATGCCGGCGTCGATCAACGGATCGTTCGCACTACGGTCGAGGTCAATGACGATCGCAAGGCCGAGATGGTCAACCGGGTCGCGGCGGCGCTTGGCGGTGACGTCTCCGGGAAGCGCATCGGCGTGCTCGGTCTCGCGTTCAAGCCGAACACGGACGACATGCGCGAAGCCCCGTCCATCCCGCTCGTGCACGGGCTTATCGAACGCGGTGCAACAGTCAGCGCGTTCGATCCCGTGGCGCGGCATCAGGCGGAGCAGATCCTGACCGGTGTGGAATTCGCGGACGACGCTTACGCCGCCGCGAAAGATGCCGACGCCCTCGTCATCGTTACCGAGTGGGACGAGTTTCGGGCCCTCGACCTCGACCGCGTTGCCGGATCGCTGCGGGGCAAGGTGCTCGTCGACCTCAGGAACGTCTACGATCGCAGCGAGGCGGAAGCCGCTGGCCTGACATTCTACGGTATCGGCCGAGGGCGGGGCATCGTCGGCCGCTAACTAATTGCCACCATTTCGGATCAACCATATCCGAAACGGATCGACCCTTTATATGTGCGCGTGATGGACCCCACCCCCCGCATCGTCGTCATTGGACTCGGCTATGTGGGATTGCCACTGGCGGTCGCGCTTGCGCGCAAATTCGACACGACCGGGTTCGATATCGATACTCAGCGCATTGGTGAGTTGCGCACGGGTAGCGATCGGACACACGAAGTCGCGGACGACGAGCTTGCGAAGAGCTCGTTGAAGCTGACCGCTGACAGCGTCGATTGCGCTGACGCCGATATTTATATCATCACTGTTCCGACGCCCGTCGACGACGCGAACCGGCCCGATCTTCGCGCGGTTATCGCGGCGACACGCACTGTTGCCGGGATGATCGATCCTGGGAAGCGTCCGACTGTGATTTACGAGAGCACCGTTTACCCCGGTGTGACCGAGGACATCTGCGGTCCGGAGATCGAACGGGTATCAGCACTGAAGCGCGGCCGCGATTTTCGTCTCGGTTACAGCCCGGAACGAATCAATCCGGGCGACCGGGAGCACACGGTCGACCGGATCACCAAGGTAATTGCCGGAGAGGACACGGAAGTCGTCGAGCAACTTGCTGACGTCTATGGCGCAATCACCAGCGGAGGCGTCTTCCGCGCCGCGTCGATCAAGGCCGCCGAGGGCGCCAAGGCGATCGAAAATGCCCAGCGCGACATCAACATCGCTTTCATCAACGAGGTGACGCAGATCTTCTCGAAGATCGGAGTGTCGGTGTGGGACGTGCTCGCCGCGGCGCGAACGAAATGGAATTTCCTTGGCTTCGAACCGGGGCTGGTCGGCGGTCACTGCATTGGCGTCGACCCTTACTACCTGAGCCACCTCGCCCAGCAGGTCGGGCATGATCCGCAGGTGATACTGGCCGGCCGGCAGACAAACGACGGCATGGGCGCGTGGATCGCCGACCAGTTGCACGATCGCCGCCGCAAGGCCGGAAGCGCGTTGGTTCTTGGCCTTACCTTCAAGGAAAACGTCCCCGATCTCAGGAACAGCCGAGCTTTCGATCTCGTCCGACGGCTGCAGTGGCTCGGCTATCAGGTCCATGTTGCCGACCCCGTGGCCTCGGCCGAGGAGATCGATCGGGAGCACGGACTGACCGTCAGGCAACCGGACGGGGAAGCATATGACCTCGTCATCGGGGCGGTCGCTCACCAGCATTATCGAGATCTTTCGGATGACCAGCTGAGCGCATTGGTGGCTCCGGGGGGAACACTCGCCGATCTCAAGGGCATGTGGCGTGCTCGCTCGCTCGATCCGGCTGTAGACCGGTGGACGCTGTGACGGCCTTGCCATGAAACACGATCAGGTCCGTACCGGGCAAGTCTCGCTACTGGTTCGCAAGCGGTTCCAGTTCATCGGCGCTCTCGGAGTCACGACCCTGCTGCCCTGGTTCGCTCGCGGACCGTTGCTTCCCGGCAGCATGTTCGAGCCGGCGAGCCTCAACTCGCTGGTCGGTAATATCGCCGCAGTGGTGATCGCCTTTTGGACGCGACTGTCGATCGAGACCTATCCGGGAATCCGGCGCAGCTCGGTGATCCTGCCGGCGGCACTCACCGGCCACGGCGTGTCGGTGGTGTGGTTTCTCCTCACCCGTTTCCCCTATGATCGCGTAGCCCTCGCGGCGGGATTCCTGCTGCATGTCGCGTGGCTCTACCTGCTGTATATCCGCGCGGAGCGGAAGCTCCGGAGACGGATCGCGGTGGTGCCCTTCGGCGCGACCGGCACGGTCCTCGAGATCGAGGGCGTCGATTGGCACGTATTGAAGCGCCCGCGCCTGCAGGACGCGCGCTCTTGCAGCGCCATCGTTGCGGACTTTGGCGCGGACTTGCCCGACGAGTGGGAAGCCTTCCTCGCCGACGCGGCGCTGGCCGGGCGGATCGTTTACCAGGTCAAGCAGCTGTCGGAATCGCTGACGGGCCGTGTCGAGCTCGAACATCTTTCCGAAAACAGCTTCGGATCGCTGCTACCAGCTCGCGGCTACCTTTATTTGAAGGCGGCAGCGGATTTTCTCTTCGCGCTTCTGGTTTTGCCGATCGTCATCCCGATCATGGTGCTGACGGCAGTCGCCATCCGGATCGATAGCACGGGGCCCTCCTTGTTCCGGCAGCGGCGCGTCGGCCATTCCGGCAAGCTCATTACGGTCTACAAGTTTCGTACCATGCGTCAGGTGACGGCGAGCGAGGAGCGCAGCGCCGCCATGACTAGGGATGGCGATGACCGCATCACCAGGGTTGGGCGGCATTTGCGCAACCTTCGGATCGACGAGCTCCCGCAGATCATCAATATCCTGAAGTGGGAGATGAGCTGGATCGGGCCGCGGCCCGAGGCGCAGGTCCTGTCGACCTGGTACACGGCCGAAATTCCATTCTATCGCTATCGTCATGTCGTGAAACCCGGCATTTCGGGCTGGGCCCAGGTGAACCAGGGGCATGTTGCCGAGGTTGGCGAGGTCCACCGCAAACTGCAGTACGACTTCTATTACATCAAATATTTCTCGCCCTGGCTCGACGTTCTGATCTTCTTCAGGACCATCAAGACGATACTGACCGGCTGGGGGGCTCGCTGATCAGCTCCGGCCCTTTCGGTGCCAGGGGAAGACGATCCGGCCGCCGCTCTTTCGTTCGATCTGGAGTTCGTAGGCCCGAGCGAGCTCCTCGTGCGCCTGCCGCGCTTCTTCACTTTCGGATGCCCTTGCAAGGCTCCGCTCCACCTGCTGCCGAAGGAAGACGTAGTTAAGGTCCATCGCGTGTCTCCGGTTGGGGCACGACGTCGATACGGCGATGCAAGGTGAACGTCCGATGAGTGATCGAAAAATGCTTCGACGATCGGGCGTGATCAGTCGGCGGACGGTCGGCGTGGCGCGGTTTCACGCATGGTCAGGAAGATTGGAAGGACGGCAATTGCCACCAGAGCGATCATTGCGCCGGGGGCTGTCGTCCAACCGGTTCGATCGACAAGCACCTGGGCCGCGTAGGGGGTGAGCCCACCGAAGACAGCGGTGGCCATCGTTGCGCCCAGCGCAAGCCCGGTAATCCGTCCTTCGCCAGGAAACTGTTCGGCAGTCGCCACCGCGCCGACAGCGCTCACTCCTCCCGCGACAAGCGCGAGGATCACTGCCCCGATCAGAGCTGTTGCCGGGCTGCTGCCAGCCATCAGTGAGAACATGGCGGTCGGCAACGCCGCGCTGCCGATACACAGTCCGATCAGCACTGGCTTGCGGCCCACACGGTCGCTCAGCAGTCCGGTCAGGGGGGTGATCAGGATCACTGCAGCTGCCGCGATGGTCGATAGCCAGAGAGATTGCCGCTCAGAGAGCGATCCAGCCGATGTGAGGAAGGCCGGCACGTAGGTAATGCCGACATAATAAGTAATCGAGCCAAGCGCCGATATCGCGAAGGATCGAGCAATGCCGGCGCGATGATTGGTGAGAGCGTGGCGAAGGGGTAGCTCAGGTACGGTTCCCTGCTCCTGCTGACGGCGGAACTCGGGGGACTCTCGCATGGTCGAACGCGCTAATCCGACCGATCCCGCGATGGCCGCGCCGACGAAAAAGGGAATTCGCCAACCCCAACGCTCGAGGTCGCTCGAACTCAGCAGACTGACCGTAAATGCGGAGATGCCCACGGCCAGCAGCCCCCCGATTTCGCTCGCAGCTGACGCAGAAGAGGCGATCAGGCCGCGCCGCCCTTCGGGTGCGCTCTCAAGCAGATATGCGACGACGCCAGTATATTCGCCGCCAACCGAGAACCCCATGACGCAGCGCAGGACCAGGAGGAGCCATCCGGCCGCGGGTCCCACGGCTGCCCGCGTCGGCAGAACTGCCGTTGCAAGCATCGCTGCGGTCATCAGCGCGACGGACATCAGCATCATCACCCGTCTTCCGCGCCGGTCGCCGATATGGCTGAAGAAAACTGCGCCGAGCGGTCGCATCAGATAGGCAATCGCAAACCCGGCAAGCGTGACCTGAAGCGACGCAGCACCCCCGCCATAGAAGACGCGCGAAAGGACCGTGGCGAAATACAGGTAGAGAGTGAAATCATACCATTCGACGATGGTCGAGAAGGCGGCAATCGCCATCGACGGGTTCGACGGGGTGCTGAATGGCGGCGATGACATTCATCGCAGCCTGCGCGAAATGATCGCTCTTGGACAGTCCCGACCCAAAGGTGGGGCGGTGGCGCGGAGGGCGCCACCGCCCAGGGCGATCATTGCTGCTTCTGCATCTCGTCGATGTCGACTCCGCGCCTCGCCCATTCCGACTTGGTCCGGCATTCGCGGGAATAGATACGCGTGCCCGTCGCTTCGTCGGCGTTCTGGCTGATGCAATATTTGGCACTGGGCGAAGGCGTAGTTGGCGCCCCCTTTTGGTCGGCGATCGGCTTCTCCTGGCTGGTATTCGTGATCGCGGCTGCGGCGGCACTGGAAAGCGCCAGCCCGGTTGCAAGCAAAGTCACAAGAGCACGCATAGGTAACCTCCACTGCATCGACCCGGGGTAGGTCGGTGAAGGACAGCAATAGTACTGTTAGTACCTTACAAGACGGACGCTTCGACGGAGTGCAGTACGAAGATCGACAAAGTCCGCTGGCAGATTAGTGCGAAACGAATTAATCGACGAATGGCAGGCGCGTAGTCAGGCGCCGTTCAGCGGACCAATCACTCCCGAGTCCTTGGGGCGATTTCATCCAGATGATCCAGCATGTCCGCTGGGTCGGCATAGACTCGCAGCGCACCTGCGCCGGTCAGCTCCTCACGGCCATAGCCGCCGGACAGGAGCCCGATGCCGAGTGCACCGCAGCGAGCGGCGGCAATCATGTCCCAGATGCTGTCCCCGATGACATAGGAACCGACCGTGGTCGTACCGAGCCTTCGCGCGGCTTCGACGAATAGATCGGGATCCGGCTTTGCATAGTCGACCTGGTCTCGCGTTACGACGACCGACGTTTCGCGATCGATACCCAGGCAAGCGAGATTCGCCTTGGCTGTCTTCATCCGTCCGCTCGTCGCGATTCCCCAAGGCAATTCGAGGTGAGTGAGATTCTTCAGGAGCTCCTTCGCACCCGGAAGAGGCACGACCTCACCGGACAATTGCAGAAAATGCTCGGCGTGGCGTTCGCGAAGCCGATGGATCTTCCCGTTGTCGATCGGCTTTCCAAGCTCTCGAAGGAGCTGGTGAGTGAACAATCCGCCGCTCATCCCGATCTTGCGGTGGATGCGCCAAACTGAAAGCTCGATCCCCTCGTCGCGAAGGGCGAGATGCCAAGCCCGCACGTGATTGTAGACGCTGTCGACGAGTGTCCCGTCGAGATCGAACAGAAAGGCGACCGGGGTCATCCTTTGCCAATGGTCCATCGGGTCCGGCGGTTCCGGCATTAGAATTTTCTCGCTTCAGGTTCCACCAAGCCCAGAATCTAACCGGATTTAAACCATCCTGGCGCAAGGACGAGGCTTCGCAAGGAAATGGCTGTGGATTCGATCAGGCGCATGCTTAGGACTGGGGGCAATTCCGCTCAGGAAGAGCCGCGTCCGCAGATCTCCCGCGCCGAAGCCCTCATACAGGAGTTCGAGGCCAGCGAGAAAGGCTGGTTCTGGGAGACCGACCGAGACGGCAAACTCGCTTACATCAGCGAAAGCGTTGCGAGCGCACTTGGCCGCGACGGCGCCGATTTGCTGGAGCGCCCATTTACCGATCTAATTTCGACCGAAACCTCCGACGGGAGCGCTACCTCAGAGCGGACGCTCGGCTTCTATTTGTCGTCGCATGTCGCGTTCCAGGACCTGATCGTTCGAGCCAAAACGAAGAACGAGATCTGGTGGTCGATCTCAGGGCGGCCGGTGCACGATGAGGTTGGGCGCTTCTTCGGTTTCCGGGGCTTCGCTTCCGACCTTACCAAGATTCGCCAGTCTGAAGTCGAACTCGACCGACTTGCGCGTCAGGATGCGCTGACTGGGCTCGCCAATCGGCAGGCACTGCGTCGCGCGCTAGACGACGCCCTGGTTGGCGCGGTTCGGAGAAAGCATCGCTGTTCGATCTTTCTGCTCGACCTGGACCGCTTCAAGGCAGTCAACGATACGCTCGGCCATCCGGCCGGCGATACCTTGTTGCGCCTGGTCGCCCTCCGGCTGCGCGACGTCATCGGCGAAGCCGGGCAGGTCGGGCGTCTGGGCGGCGACGAATTCGAAGTCGTACTGCCTTCGACATCGGCGAAGGACGAGCTTTCAAACCTCGCCCAGGGCATCATCGACAGTCTGTCCCGGCCATACACGATCAACGGCACCGCGGTGTCGATCGGCGCTTCGGTTGGAATCGTGACTTCGGACTATGACGATCGGACCTCAGACGACCTGATGCGCGACGCCGACCTGGCGCTCTATGCGGCGAAAGCAGCAGGGAAGGGCTGCTTCCGCTTCTTCGCTCCCGAAATGCACGAGGCCGCGCGCGAGCGTCAGCTTCTGGAATCGGACCTGCGGGTCGCGTTGGAGAAGGAGCAGCTGTGGGTCGCGTTCCAGCCGAGCGTCGATGCGACCAGCGAAGCGGTCACGGGGTTCGAAGCGCTGATCCGCTGGAACCACCCCGAGCATGGGCCGATCAGCCCGGCGACCTTCATTCCACTTGCCGAGGAAATCGGCCTGATCAACGAGATCGGCGAGTGGGTGCTTCGGACGGCCTGCGCCGAGGCGATCAAGTGGCCCGATCACACGACGGTCGCCGTCAATCTGTCGCCGGTCCAATTCAAGTCGCACTCGTTACCCGCTACGGTGCGGGCGATCCTGATGGAAACGGCGTTCCCGGCCCATCGGCTGGAGCTGGAGATCACCGAAGGCGTGTTCCTCAGCAACGACGAGCACGTTCACGAGATGATTAAGAGCCTGAAGAATATCGGGCTCAAGTTGGCGCTCGATGATTTCGGCACCGGCTATTCCTCGCTGAGCTATCTGCAACGCGTGCCGTTCGACAAGATCAAGGTCGACCAGAGCTTCGTTCGCGGCGCTTCAGACCCGGAAAGCAGGAATGCGGCCTTGATCCGGGCCATGGTTGGCCTCGCCTCGGACCTCAAGATGCAGACCACTGCGGAAGGCGTCGAGACGCAGGAAGAGCTCCAGCTGGTCCGTGATCTCGGCTGCTCGCTGGTCCAGGGCTTCTTCTTCGGCAAGCCGATGCCGGCCGCCGAGGCCCTCGAACTCGCATCCAAGGGCGAGATTACGCGGCCTGATGCCCATCTCACCCCGCGCGAGCCGAGGATTCGGATTATTCGCGCCGCGCTGTTGCATCATCATGGCCGGGTGATCGGTGCCCGCCTCCGCAACATCTCAAGCGGCGGCGCGCTGGTTGAATGCCGCGAGGAATTGCCCGTCGGTGCCGAGGTCAAGCTCGACTTCGCCGCCGGGGGCCTGATCGAGGCCGAGATCCGCTGGAGCCAGGGCACCCAGTTCGGCTGTCAGTTCCGCGAGAAGTTCGACCTCAAACTGCTACAGCCGGCCAAGCCCGTCGTCACGGCGCCCAAGGTGATGGCGCCGAACTATCTGACGGGGACTGAGGGGCTGGAGGGCAAGTAACCCTCGTTGGATTAGAGTTTCGTCCGGTGGAAAACGGCCGACGGCACGCTCTTGATCACGCTCATGATCGCCCACCAGTATCCGGGGGCATAAACGACCGGGCTCCGGCCTCTGGCTGCCTTGCAGATCAATGCGGCCATTTTCTCGGGTGAGCTCCAGAGGGCGCCCTTTTTCTGGATGTGGGCAGTCATTGCCGTGTCAACGAAGCCGGGCTTCACCAGCACGGCTCGAGCACCGGACGGCGCCAGGCGATGGGCGATCCCCTGAACCAGAACGCCCAGGCCTGCCTTGGTTGCGCCGTAGAGATAGTTGGACTGACGTCCCCGATCTCCGGCGACCGAACCGATGACGACCAGAGTTCCATGCTTTGCCGCTTCGAGCCGGTTGGCCACTGCGAGCGACCACAAGGCTGCGGAGCGGAAGTTCGTATCGATGAGGGCGGCGGCTTCTTTCAGGTCTTGCTCCAGATCGCGCTGCTCACCGAGCAAGCCATAAGCGAGGAGAACCACATCGATGCCGCCGAGCTCGACAATCCAGGCATCGAGCGATTTCTCGACATCGAGCTTGGCAAGGTCTCCAGCGTGAACGTGCACATTCGTGGCCCCACGCACGCGCAGATCAGCAGCGACGGCTTCGAGTTTCGGCTTGCTGCGCGCGACCAGAACCAGGCTTGCGCCGTCCTTGGCGTAAAGGCGGCAGGTGGCTTCGGCGATGTCCGATAGCGCGCCGAGAACGAGAACCTTCGTGGTCATGAACAGACTTTCTTCCAGAATTCGGATTGGCACGCCGGGTCGACGTGAGCCGCGAAGCGCTCAAGCCCGGGGTAGCCGCTAATGAACATCTCGCGGGACAAGCGTTGATCCTTGGCCGCGTAGAGGCGTCCACCGCAGGAGGCGACGATCGAGTCCAGCCGGGCAAGCAAACCTAGCGTCGCCGCGCCGCGATTTCTGAAGTCGAGCGCTAGCGTCAGGCCGGGCATCGGGAACGAGAGCATCCCCGGGCTGCGCAGATCCCCGAAGCGCTTGAGCACCGCGAGAAACGAACCCTCGCCGGATGCCGAAATCTCCTTCAGCAGCGCGCGGATGGGCTCGCGCCCCGCGGAATCGGGGATCACGCACTGATACTGATAGAATCCATTGCGACCGTAGAGGCGATTCCATTCGCGGATCGAATCCAGGGGGTAGAGGAACCGATCATAATGGGTGACGCCCCGTCCAGCGTTCATCAGCCCTTTGGCGTAATAGGCGCTATTGAACAGCTTCAGCGTTAGCGGATTGAGCAGCGCGCCGAACCGATCGGTGGGCATCGTCTTGCCACCATCGCCATGCGCTTCGAGCGGCCCATCGCTGATCCAATTGCCACGCGTGATCAGGCCGCGACCAAGGCTGCCTCCGCTGGCTGTACAATCGATCCAGGCGACATTGTGCTCGGACTTCTCATCGCCTGCCGACAGCCGCTCGCAGAGCTCATCGAAGTTGGGGCAGGGGAGCGTTTCGACATCCAGCTGCGACGATGGAATGCGTTGCAATTTGATCTCCACCTCCGAGATGATCCCGGTCAGGCCGAGACCTCCGACGGTCGCATTGAACAGGTCGGAACGGCGCCGGGGCGAGATGCGAATGCTGCCCTCGTCGGATCGTTCGAGGACGATGCCGCGGACATGACGCCCAAAGGTGCCAACGCGATGGTGGTTCTTGCCGTGAACGTCATTGGCCGTCGCGCCGCCGAGAGTGACGAAGCGGGTTCCCGGAGTCACCGGGACGAAGAAGCCCTTCGGGACGAAGGTCTTCAGCACGGCATCTATCGTTACGCCGGCCTCGGCGGTCAGAACGCCCGTTTCGGGATTGAAGCTGCGAAATCGATTTAGGCCCGTCATGTCGACCAGCTGGCCGCCATCGCAGAGACAGACATCGCTGTATGAGCGCCGGTTGCCCACTGCGAGGCGCGGAAGGTCACTCTTCGAGTTCCACGAACGGAGATCGTCGGCAAAGCGCGGTCGTGACAGCTGGTGGACCCGCTTACCCACGCGTCCCCACGAGCGGACCTCACTGTTCGAATGGAAGCGCATGCTCAGCCGAAGACGGCAGCCGCGCCGAAGCTGGCTACGACGCTGGCGCCGAGCCAGATGCTGGTCTTGTCGGTGATTGCGAACGCTACCGGATCGTCATGAAGAACGCCACGGCCACACAGCAGCCACACTCGCCCTAGCCACAGGCCGATGAACACCGGCGCTCCCCAAAGGATCTGAGGTGACCTGTAAATCGGCTCACCGAACGCTTCGTGGATCAAATAGAGGACCATCATCAATACGGCCCCGAACGCCGATGCTACACCCAAAGAGACGACCAGTGGGCCATCGGCGGCCACGTAGCCCCGACCGTGGGAGGCCGCCGTCGCGGTGCCCTTGCGGCCGATCTCGGTCGACCTCTTGGCGAGCGCGAGGGACAGGAACAGGAACATCGAGAAGACCGATAACCAGGACGACAAACGGACGTCGGCGGCGACAGCGCCAAGCCCAAGGCGCATCGTGAACAACGCGGCGAGGACGGTGACGTCGAGGACGGGAATTCTCTTGAGGTGAAGCGAATACCCAAGGGTTGCGGCGCAATACAGGACCAGCGCGCCGAGCACGGGCAATCCGCCGCTCGCCAGAGCGATGGCGAGGCCCGCTCCAAGAAGCAGCGCCGCAGCGGCCATTGCCTGGGGTATTCCGATACGACCGCTCGCCAGTGGTCGATTGCGCTTCGTCCAATGCTGCCGGTCCGCATCGAGGTCCAATAGGTCGTTGACGATGTAAGTCGCGGACGCCGTCAGCCCCATGGCGATGAAGGCCGCGACGCACTTCAGCCATCCCGCAACATCAAGCAGATGGCCGGCGAGCAGCAGCGGAAGGAAGACCAGGCCATTCTTGGCCCACTGATGCAACCGCGCGGCCTTGAGCCAGTCTCGAGCTCCGGGGCGGGCGTGAGAAAAGTCAGCCTCCAGGAGTGTAACCTTGGTGAGCCGTTGACGCAGGCGCGAGTCCCGTCCCGCGAAAATCCCGAAACGAGCTTCGCGCCAGATGGAGAGATCCGCTGGTGCATCTCCCGCATATGCAAACCCGCCTGGATACCGCTCACTCAGCGCGTCGGCCTTACGCGCACCCTTCAGGTTCACGGTCTCAGATGAGGCGAGCACTTCACAGATGAAGCTGAAGCGCGCGCAAACCTTGTTCGCGAGGTGACGGTTTGCAGCCGTCGCGGCAATCACTGTCCGGCCGCGCTCCGCTTCGCCCCGCGCATAGGCGGCAAGCCGCTCGTTGATGGGGAGGAGCTCGGTCGAGATATCGCATTGCTGCGCGAGCCGATGCTTCAAATGAGCGATGCCGCTGCGGACCCAGACGATGAGCATGAACAACCCGAGCGGATGGCGCTTTACATAGTTGAGGGCGGCTTCGAGCAGCAGATCGGTGCGGAGCAAGGTCCCGTCGAGGTCGAGCACCAGCGGATAGGCTCCGCTGAGCTCCGCTGCGGGAGCTTCGACAACCGCCTTAAACTCGTTGGTAAGTGCCGGTTTCACCGCTGCTTTCCTGACCCATTCCCCACGT
>DASUZY010000020.1:0-8591 GCA_036376635.1 Sphingomicrobium sp. | reverse complement strand
TTCAGGGACGAGAAATTCTTCGAGCTCTGCAAGGCGCGCAACATCGCCATCGTGTTCGAGGATTCCGACGAATATCCTTGCATCGAAGCCGACACGGCCGATTTCGCCTACGCGCGTCTGCAGCGGATGAGGGAAGAGATCGTAACCGGCTACGATGCCTTGACGCTCGACGGCTTTGCCGACCGCACCCGCGATTGGGCCGGGCAAGGCCGCGATTGCTACATATTCCTGATTAATGGAGCCAAGGTCAGAGCGCCTGCGGCCGCGCTGGCCCTGCAGGAACGGCTTCGCTAAGCAGCTGCAATGCCGGGGTCCGACCAGCCGATCCGTATTGCCTTGTTCGCGCCCAATGGCCGCATGGGGAAGGCCATCGCCATGGCTGTCGCGGAGGATCCAGGCTTCGCGATCGATCAGGAGCGGCCCGACGTCCTGGTCGATTTCTCCTCGCCCGATGGTCTGTCCGACAGCCTCGGGCGCGCCTTATCGGCAAACATTCCCATTCTCGTCGGAACGACGGGTCTCGACGAAGCTGCCGCCGATCGCATCGCCGACGCCGCTGGCCGAATTGCGGTGCTTCGCGCTCCGAATACGTCGCTCGGCATCACGCTACTCGCGGAACTGGTGCAGCGAGCGGCCGCAATCCTCGGCCCCGAGTGGGATATTGAGGTTACCGAGACCCACCACCGGATGAAGGCCGATGCTCCGTCAGGAACGGCGTTGCTACTCGGCCATGCCGCGGCGCGTGGTCGCCAGACGGAGCTCGATGCCGAATTCGGTCGTGCGGGCACCGGCTTGACCCGCAAGGAAGGCGCGATCGGATTCGCGGCGCTTCGCGGGGGAACGGTCGCGGGAGAACATGACGTTATGTTCCTGGGACCCAAGGAGCGGATCGTATTGTCGCATTATGCCGAAAGCCGGATGATCTTCGCCCAGGGAGCGCTTGCCGCCGTCAGGTTCCTGGTGGGGAAACCCGCCGGACTCTATTCGATGCACGATGTGATCCGGACCGGCGCCGCTTGACCGCAACGCCGGCGACGACGGAACCGCACGGCCTCGCCCGGCGGCTCAACCTGTTCGACGCCGCCATGCTGGTGATGGGCGGGATCATTGGTTCAGGCATTTTCGTGACGCCATCCGAAGTCGCGCGGCACGTCGGCACTCCGTTCCTCATCGTTGGTGTCTGGGTCCTCGGAGGCTTGGTCTTCGCGCTCGCTGGAGCCTTCGTATATGCCGAGCTCGCCGTCCGGCGGCCGGCGCTTGGGGGTCAATATGCCTACCTCCGCGACGCCTATGGGCCTCTGCCGGCGTTCCTCTACGGCTGGTCGCTGCTGCTGGTGATCCAGTCGGGCGGAATGGCCGCTGTGGCGATCACATTCGCCCGTTACGTCAACGGCTTCGCACACCTGGGGGTCGGCGATACGGCACTGGCTATCGCCGCAATCGCCTTTCTGACCGGCATCAATTGCTTCGGCGTGCGCTCCGGAAGCAACGTGCAGAGCCTACTCATGGTGCTGAAGATATTGGCCATCGCCGCATTGGTCGGTGCGGGCCTCTGGCTTGCCCCGGCAGCTCAGGTCCAGACGGCATCGGAGGGCTCGAGAGGATTGGCTGGGATCGGCGCCGCACTGGTCCCGGTAATCTTCTCCTATGGCGGCTGGCAGACGGCCAGCTTCGTCGCGGCTGAGCTAAAGAATCCGGAACGTGACCTCGCTCGCGGGATGCTGCTCGGGGTTGCCGGAGTGATCCTGCTCTACACGCTCGTCGTCTTTGTCTGCGTCCATGCGCTCGGCCCGCAGGGCCTCGCCGAATCGACGACTCCCGCCAGCGACGTGATGAGGGTTGTATTCGGATCGGCGGGCGCGACCTTCATCGCGGTCGGCATCGGTATCTCGGCCTTGGGCTTCCTTAGCCAGGGAATGCTAACCGCGCCCCGCGTCTATTTCGCGATGGCCGAGGACGGCCTGTTCTTCCGGTCGGTCGCCACCGTATCGAAGAAGACCCGTGTGCCCGTGATCGCCATCCTGCTGCAAGGCGTCATCACGTCGATCATCGCGCTGTCCGGCACGTTCGGCCAGATCCTCAGTTACGTCATCTCGGTCGACCTGATATTTTTCGCGCTGACTGGAGCGGCGGTGTTCATCTTTCGCAAGCGATCGGACGGTGCTGCGCGCTCGGTCGTGCCCGGACATCCAGTGACGACATTGGTGTTCGTGATCTCCTGCGTCGTGCTGATCGTGGCGACGGTTTGGAATGCGCCAATCAATGCTCTCATCGGCTATGCCATCCTTGCCGCCGGCGTTCCGGCCTTTCTCTACTGGCAGCGCAAGAAAGCTCGGCCCGCGTGATGCCACCGCGCACGATGCAGTCCGATTACATGCATTGGGCCAAGTTCAAGCCGCCGGTGCGCTACGGCCTGACTGGCAGCGAGGTGCCGCACGTTCACCTCGACCGCCTTGGGATCGATATCGCGGATCTGGAGCTCGATGGCGCCAGCCATCCGCGCTATCGCCCGCTAAGGGAGCGGATCGCATCGCGGTACGATGTTGCGGTCGAACATGTCGTCGCGGCCGACGGCACCTCGATGGCGAACTTCCTCGCGATGGCGACGCTCATCTCGCTGGGCGACGAGGTGCTGGTCGAATACCCGACCTATGAGCTGCTGCTCGGCGCTGCGAGCTTCCTCGGTGCAAACGTCCGGCGTTTTGAGCGCAAGGCTGGGGAGGCATTCCGCCTTGATCCCGCCGCAGTTGAGGCGATGCTGACCCCAAAGACGCGACTGATCGTCCTCACCAACCTGCACAATCCGAGCGGGAACCTGGCGGCCGAGCAGGAACTGGCGGCTATCGGAGCACTCGCGGCCCGGAGCAATGCCCACGTTCTGGTCGACGAGGTCTACCTCGATGCCGCCAGTCCCCGGCCCCGAAGCTCGGTGCATCTCGGCCCCCAGTTCATCAGCACCAACAGCCTGACCAAGGTCTACGGTCTCAGCGGCCTCCGCTGCGGCTGGATCCTGGCTGAGCCCGAGCTCACCGAACGCATGTGGCGGCTCAACGACCTGTTCGGCGTCAACCAGGCCCATCAGGCGGAGCGCCTCGCCTGCATTGCCTTCGACCGGCTCGATGAGGTGATCGGCGATGTTCCCGTCATGCTCCAGCGCAATCGCGAACGCTTCAATGCCTTTCTGGGAAAGCGGAACGATCTACAGTGTGCACCGGCCGTGCATGGCATCACGGCCTTCCCGCTTTGGGCTGGCGGCGACACCCAGCGCCTCGATGATCATCTGCGCGCGAAATATGACGCCTCCGTCGTGCCCGGACGCTGGTTCGAGATGGCCGATCATTTCCGTATCGGCTTCGGATTGCCCGAGACCGAATTCGACGAGGCGTTTGGTCGTCTCGAGGCCGCGCTGGACGATCTCAAGTGAAGCGCGACGAGGTTTTCGAATTCTTCCGGCGTCTGGCCGAAGCGAACCCGTCGCCGACGACCGAACTCGAATCATCCAATCCCTACCAGTTGCTGGTGGCCGTCGTGCTCTCGGCCCAGGCGACCGACGCGAGCGTCAACATCGCCTGCAGGCCGCTGTTCGAGCACATCAAGAAGCCGAAGCAAATGGTCGATTTAGGCGAGGAACGGTTGCGTGACGCGATCAAGACCATCGGCTTGTTCAACACCAAGGCAAAGAATGTCATCGCCCTCAGCCAGGCGCTGATCGACAAGCATGGAGGTGAAGTCCCACGCACTCGCGAGCAGCTTCAGGAGCTGCCCGGTGTCGGGCGGAAGACCGCCAATGTGGTACTCAACACGGCGTTCGGCGAGGAGACGTTCGCCGTCGATACCCACGTGTTCCGGGTCTGCAACCGCACGGGTCTGGCACCCGGCAAGACAGTCGACGAGGTCGAGGCGAAGCTTGAGAGGATCGTCCCGCAGCCGTTCCGCCGCGACGCGCATCACTGGCTGATCCTGCATGGCCGCTATACCTGCAAAGCCCGGCTTCCGGAGTGCTGGCGCTGCCCGGTGATCGATCTCTGCCGTTACAAGCCGAAGACGCCCTCGCCGGAAGAGCGCGCTAGATCCAGCGCCGCTCGAACCGCGAGCCGAGCGTCGTCAGCAGCTCGTACTGCGAAAGGCCGGACTGCTTCGAGGCCGAAGGCAAGTCGTAGTCGATCTCGACCCAGTCGCCTTCCTTGAGTCCTGGCGCGGCATCCACGCCGACTGCGATCAGGTCCATCGACACCCGCCCGAGCACCGGCAACGCGTATTCGCCCGAAAATGCCGAGCCGCGCGACGAGAAACCGCGCAGATAGCCGTCGGCATAGCCGATGTTGAGGATCGCGGCCTCGGTATCCTCGCGCGCGATGAAGGTGGCGCCATAGCCGCACGTTTCGCCGGCCGGGATAGTTCGGCGCTGGACAATCTGCGCCTCGACGCGCGCGACCTGGCGGATCTTGTCCTCGGCCTCGGCGCGCGGGATTCCGCCGTAGAGCGACAATCCCGGCCGAACGAGATCGAAGCTATAATCGCGCCCCAGGCAGATACCCGCGCTGTTGGCGAAGCTGTAGCGCTTCGCCTGAACCGCAGACGCGACCGCGCGGAAGCGCTCCAGCTGCATGCCGTTCATGGCGCTATCCTCGTCGGCGCAGGCGAGGTGGCTGTGCAGCGTGCCGATCGTAAGCCCCTCGATCTCGCCGATTTCGGTCGGCCTGAGGCCCAGCCGATTGATGCCGGTGTCGATCATCACATCGCAGGCTCGCCCCGGCGCGATCTCCTTCCAGCGAGCGACCTGCGCGGCAGTATTTAGGCAGGGCCGCGCCGAGAGCCGAAGCGCAGCCTCGGCATCGTTCGGCCCGACACCGTGAAGCACGACAAGGCTCACGCTTTCAGGGAGATTGCCGAGCGCCTGGGCCTCCGCCCAAGTCGAAACGAAGAAGTCGCGGCAACCGGCCTCGATTAGTGCTTCGGTCGTCTCGCGCGCTCCGAGCCCGTAACCGTCGGCCTTGACCGCAGCTCCTGCCGGCACACCTGCATGATCGGCGAGCCACCGCCAGTTCGACTGGATCGCGGACCTATCGACGGTGAGGCGCAGCGGGCGATGCATGTTCCACCCTTTCACCGTTCGTCCCGAACTTGTCGAGGCACCGTCTTGTCCCGTCGCCGCAATTGAAGTGCAGTCCCCCGACCGGTTCAGGAGGAACGGTCGAGCGATTCCGCGGCCTGCTCCCAATTGCGTCCGTCGAACTGCTCGATCGCAAGCTCCACCGACTGGTCGAGGCAATTCGCGTTCACACTCCATGCGTCTGGATGCGAGCGCGGCTGGTAGAAGCTCTTCACCCCGCAATGGCGACAGAACAGATGCTCTGCCGTCCCTGTGCCGAAACGGTAGCTCGTCAGCGCATCCCGCCCGGAGAGCAGGTCGAACTCATCATGCGGCACGACGATGTGCATGAAGCCGGTCATTCGGCACACCGAGCAGTTGCAATCGAGCGCCGGAACTGGCGGTTCCGGCAACTCTGCTTCGAACCTTACCGCGCCGCAGTGGCATCCGCCTTCAATGCGCATCGTGAAACTCCCCGAATAACTTCTCGACGGCAGCAATGCCGCTTTCCCATGCCCCGTGCACCGTCGAGAAGTCGACTTCCGAGCAGGCTTCCCCGGCGAAGGCAATGCGATCTGCTACCGGCTCGGCAAGCTGCCTTCTAGCGCCATGCTGGCCCGGACGGGCATAGCTGTACGATCCCCCAAAGAGGGGATCATCCTTCCAGCCGGACTCGGCAATTCGATGTATCCGGCTGAGGAAGGCGCTGCCGAGCAACGCGCCCAATTCCTTGCGCGCCATTGCTTCGATGTCGTCGTAACTTACGCCTGCAACCCATTCGCCCCCGAAAAATCCTTCGAGCACCGGCATGCCGAGCGGTCGCAGCATGTAACTTCCGGTGTCGCTTGAGTGCGGGTCGCCGATGAGGTGCGCGTCGTTCGGGAATTCCTGTGCTTCGTCGAGCGCGAAGAACATCTTCTCGACATGGCCAAGCGGCAGTTGAGCCGCAGCGTGGAGGTGATCGGCGATCTCCGGCACGAAGCGGACGCTTCCGCTGGCGAGAACCGTACTCGAGATGGCGACGATCACGCTTCTCGCGACGACGGACCCTCTCGACGTCGATAAGCGCACGTGCTGCCCATCCCAGTCGACCTCGGTTACTGCCGAGCCGAACTCGATGGCGAGGCCCTGAGAGAGCGCGGCGATGAGCGAACCGTAGCTGCCGTGAAGTCGCCAATTGTTGCGGTTCGAGGCGTTTGAATAAGCTGCATAGTCCACCGCCGACATGCATCTGAGCGAGGTTCCATTGAGATACCCGCTCAGCGCATCGATGAAGGCGTTCCACGGACCGCCCACAGGCAATGCGTTTGCCGCCACGTCGCCCTGCTGCTGAGCGGAGACCTGCTCCTCGAACTCGGCAAATGCCGCATAGGCAGCTTCCTGGTCGTCTCGAGCGAAGCCGAGCGCCTGGTACTGGCCGCGCCAGGGATTCTGCGCCCGATCGATGGAGAGATCGAGCTGCTCCGCCAGCGGGACAAGCGGATTGCGGTTGGCCGAATGAAGCCAGCCCGCGCCGAGGTCCAGATGTCGTCCGCGCCACTCGACGCTGT
Organism: Sphingomicrobium sp.; assembly: GCA_036376635.1. Classification (GTDB taxonomy): domain Bacteria; phylum Pseudomonadota; class Alphaproteobacteria; order Sphingomonadales; family Sphingomonadaceae; genus Sphingomicrobium. The sequence goes on along the minus strand of DASUZY010000020.1, from coordinate 1,949 downwards.
GGGCTCGCCCGCCAACGCGGTCTGCGGCTTCCAGGATCGTGTAGCTGAGCCCCCGCCGGCTGGCCTCCCGTGCCGCGGAGATTCCCGCGGCCCCCGCGCCGACAATCGCGAGATCGATCACTCCACCGTCACGCTCTTGGCGAGGTTGCGCGGCTGGTCGACATCGGTCCCCTTGAGGACGGCGGTATGATAGGCAAGCAGCTGCACCGGGACGGCGTAGACGAGCGGGGCGATCAATGGGTGTACCCTTGGCATCTCGATGGTCGCCATCGACCCCTCACCCGCCTCGGCAATGCCTTGCGCGTCGCTGATCAGGACGATGCGCCCGCCCCTCGCGCGGACTTCCTGCATGTTGCTGACAGTCTTCTCGAACAGCGGCCCTGACGGCGCGAGCACAATCACCGGCACCTTGTCGTCGATCAGTGCGATCGGGCCGTGCTTCATTTCGCCCGCGGCATAGCCCTCGGCATGGATGTAGCTGATTTCCTTGAGCTTCAGCGCGCCTTCCATCGCCATCGGATAGTCGGGACCCCGGCCAAGGTAGAGCACGTCGCGGGCCGGCGCGATGAGGTGCGCCATGCCGGCGATTTCCTCATCATGTCCCAGCGCTGCGTTCAGCGCCGCTGGCGCCTCCTGAAGGTGCCCGACGATGTCCCGCTCCTCCTCGCGGCTAAGCCGGCCCTTGCAGCGAGCGATGTAAGCCGAAAGCGCTGCCATCACCGCCAACTGGCAGGTGAAGGCCTTGGTGGAGGCGACGCCGATCTCCGGGCCTGCATGGGTCGGCAGCAGCAGGTCGACTTCGCGCGCCATCGAGCTGGTGGGTACGTTGATGATTCCAGCGGTGCGGACGCCTTTCTCCTTCATGTGACGAAGCGCGGCCAACGTGTCCGCGGTTTCGCCAGACTGCGAGATGACGATACCCAGGGTATTGGGCAGGAGGACCGGGTCGCGGTACCGGAACTCGCTCGCGACATCGACCTCGACGCGGATGCCGGCGAAGCTCTCGATCCAGTATTTGCCGATCATCGCGACGTAAAAAGAGGTTCCGCAAGCGACGATCGCCACCCGCTCAATGTCCGCCAGATCGGATTCCGATGCGGGGAGTGCCACCTCACCCTCGAACGGGCGGACATAGGTCTGGAGCGTCTGGGCAACCACGATCGGCTGCTCGAAGATCTCCTTCTGCATGTAGTGGCGGTAATTGCCCTTCTCGACGGGTGCGGAGGAGGCGCCGGACTCGACGATTTCGCGCTCAACCGGGCGGTTGTCGCGGTCGAAGATCCTGATGTCTTCGCGGGTGACCACGGCCCAGTCACCCTCATCGAGATAGGCAATGCGCTGGGTCCAGGGCGCCACCGCCAGCGCGTCGGACCCAAGATAGTTCTCGCCTTCGCCATAGCCGACCGTCAGCGGCGCACCCATGCGAGCGCCGATGATCAGGTCGGGATGATCGCGGAACAGGATGGCAATGGCGAAGGCGCCGATAAGGCGCGGGAGGACGGCGGCGACGGCGTCCTGCGGCGAAGCGCCGCGCTCGACCTCGCGGGCGACGAGGTGGCCGACGACCTCGGTATCAGTCTCGCTCTCGAACTTGCGTCCTTCGGCGATCAGTTCGTCGCGGAGCGGCTTGAAGTTCTCGATGATTCCGTTGTGAACGAGTGCAATCGGCCCGACGATGTGGGGGTGCGCATTGAACACGGTCGGCGCGCCGTGTGTCGCCCAGCGGGTATGTGCGATCCCGGTGCAGCCGTGCAGCGGATCGTCCGCCAGCACACGTGCGAGATTGTCCAGCTTACCCTCTGCCCGCCGCCGGTCGAGCTGTCCGTCGTGGATCGTGCAGATTCCAGCCGAGTCATAGCCGCGATATTCGAGGCGCTTCAGGCCATCGAACAGGCGCTGCGCAACATCCGATTGACCGACGATTCCGACGATTCCGCACATTCGATCTC
>DASUZY010000019.1:0-26078 GCA_036376635.1 Sphingomicrobium sp. | reverse complement strand
GCGGCAAGGCGCTGGATGGCGTGGACCGGTACTCCGGCGCGGGTGCGCAGCTGCTCCACTGAGGCGTAAGGGCGCCGTGCGATAAGCCGGTCGGCTGCTTCGCGTTGCAGCCCGTCGATCTGGCGAAGGCCGAGACGGAGGGCACCATCTTCAAGCGTACAATCCCAATCGCTGTGGTTTACGTCGACCTCGCGCACTTCGACCCCATGCTCGCGCGCATCGCGGACGATCTGGGCGGGGGCGTAAAAGCCCATCGGCTGCGAATTCAGCAGCGCACTGGCGAAGGCCGCCGGATAACGCCACTTGAGCCAACTCGACACGTAGACCAGATGCGCGAAGCTCGCTGCATGGCTTTCGGGGAAACCATATTCGCCAAAGCCCTTGATCTGGTCGAAGCAGCGCTGCGCGAAGGCGGGGTCGTAGCCGCGTTCCACCATCCGCCCGACCATCTTGCCTTCCAGCACGCTGATATCCCCGCGTGAACGGAAAGTGGCCATCGCCTTCCGTAGCTGGTTGGCCTCGTCGGATGAGAATTTCGCCGCATCAAGCGCGATCTTCATCGCCTGCTCCTGGAAGATCGGCACGCCGAGGGTCCGACCCAGGATCTTCTCGAGCTCGTCCGCTTCGCCATACGCTGGGTCAGGGCAGGGGAAAGTCACCGGTTCCTTGTCCGCTCGTCGCTTCAAGAACGGATGGACCATGTCGCCCTGGATCGGCCCTGGGCGAACGATCGCCACCTCGATCACCAGGTCATAGAAGCAGCGCGGCTTGAGGCGCGGGAGCATGTTCATCTGCGCCCGGCTTTCGACCTGGAACACGCCGAGCGAATCTCCCTTGCACAGCATGTCGTAGACCTCGGACACCTCCCGCGGGACGGTCGCCAGCTCCCATCTTTCGCCATGATGCTGATCGATGAGATCGAAGCATTTGCGGATGCAGGTCAGCATGCCGAGCGCCAGCACGTCGATCTTGAGGATGCCGAGATCCTCGATGTCGTCCTTGTCCCACTCGATGAAGGTGCGGTCGTCCATCGCGCCGTTTCCGATTGGTACCGTCTCGGTCAGCGGCCGCTCGGTCAGGATGAACCCGCCAACGTGCTGCGACAGGTGACGCGGCATGCCGATCAGCTGCTCGGCGAGCTTCATCGTACGCCGGAGATGCGGATCGGTGAGATCGAGGCCGGCATCCTTTGCCCGTTCTTGCTCCAGCTCCGGGTCCATGCTTCCCCAGATGGTCGAAGCGAGCGCGCCGCAAATGTCCTCGCTGAGGCCCATCACCTTGCCGACCTCGCGGATTGCCGAGCGCGGGCGGTAATGGATCACGGTCGCGGCGATGCCGGCACGTTCGCGAGTATATTTGTTGTAGATGTGCTGGATCACCTCCTCGCGCCGCTCATGCTCGAAATCGACGTCAATGTCGGGCGGTTCGCGTCGCTCTTCGGAGATGAAGCGCTCGAACAGCAGTTCATTCACCGACGGATCGACGCTGGTGATACCGAGACAGAAGCAGACGGCGCTGTTCGCTGCGGATCCACGGCCCTGGCAGAGGATCGCCTGTGACCGGGCGAACTTCACGATATCGTGCACGGTCAGGAAATAGCGGGCGAAGTCGAGCTTCTCGATTAGCGGCAACTCGTAATTGAGCTGCTTCAGGACCTTGTCCGGAACGCCCTCGGGCCAGTGTTCCCTGGCTCCTTCCCAAGTGAGATGTTCGAGATGTCGCTGCGGCGTTCGGCCTTCCGGCACCGTTTCGCGAGGATATTCGTAGCGCAATTCGTCGAGGCTGAAGTGGAGCGAATCCGCGAATTCCCGTGTCGCGGCAATCGCGTGCGGCCAGCGTTCGAACAGCCGGATCATCTCCTCCGGAGATTTCAGGTGCCGTTCGGCATTGGGATTGAGCAGGTAACCCGCTGTCTCGATGGTGACTTTCTCGCGAATGCAGGCGATCACATCCTGCAGCGGCCGGCGATCGGGCACATCATAATGGACGTCGTTGGTCGCGAGGATCGTGCAACCGTGCTTGCGCGCAATGCGGTCGAGCCGCTCGATCCGGGCAGAGTCCCCACCCCGGTAAAGCCAACTGGCCGCGACATGACGAAGTGACGTCAAGGCCTCACGAAGCCGCGGCAATTCCCGTTCAAAATCATCGAGATCGCCTTCCGGCCAGGCGATGAAGGCAATGTCTTGGGAATGCGCGGCGACGTCGGTCAGACTGAGTTCGCATTCGCCCTTCGCGGAGCGCAGCTTCCCGGCGCTGAGCAGGCGGGACAGACGGCCATACCCTTCGCGGTCGATCGGATAGGCAAGCAGGCTCGGCGCATCGGTGAGATCCAGCCGGCAGCCGATCAGCGGCCTCAAACCTGCCTTGCCACAGGCGCTGTGCATCCTGACCACGCCCGCCAGCGTGTTGCGGTCGGCAATGCCGATGGCGTCATAGCGAAGCTGCAACGCGGTTAGCGTCAGCTCGATCGCATCCGACGCGCCGCGCAGGAAAGAGAAGGGCGAGGTGACTCCGAGCTCGACATAGGGCGACGGCGTGGCTGGCGGCGGCGGCAGGTCATCCGTCCGTACCAGCCTCAACCTGGAGAAGCCGGGCGTGTCGGGCATCAGCCGAACAACCCGTGGAGGAACCAATTCGGAAGCCCGCCTCGGCCGTCGCCGATCAAGCCTTCGCGGTAGATCCAGTAGCGGCGCCCTTCCCCGTCCTCGACGCGGTAATAGTCGCGCAACCGCGCCGACGAAGGCTGCCGCCACCATTCGGGCGCGATCCGTTCCGGCCCTTCAACCCGGGCAATATCATGCACCGCCCGCCGCCATACGAACCGTCGGGGCATTCCTTCCGGCGTCGCGTAAATGACGTCGATCGCCTCGGGCCGGTCGAGCAGGCGTTGGGGACGTAGGAATTCCTCCCTCATCTTGTTGGGGGAGGATTGCACTGCAGGAGCCCACCCACTCGCCCGTTCGGGCAGGTAGCTTTCATGCGGAACCGGTCGTCGGACCGCGTGCGGTCCGAGCTTCACCGTCAGCCGGTCGACCAGCCGCGCCACCTCACGTTCGCCCGACGGCTCCTCGACCAGGCTTTCCTGCGCCGCGCCGAGATCTTCGGTCCAGTCGGCGGTCAGCGCGAAGGCATCGAAACCGAATTCGGGGTTCAGCGTCGTCGCCTTGTCGGCGAGCAGACGATGGAGATGCTTCGGCTCGCGGCTGGGGATCGAGGTGGCGACCGATGCCACGCCGACGCTGCCGTCGACCCGATAACCGGCGAGCGATAGACGCCTTGCGCCAAGGCGGCGTTGCTCAAGTTCGCGTACTAGCGCCGGGACCATCCGTTCGAGCGCCTGATTGGCTACCTCGGGGTGGGTTGCAGGTTCCTCCAGCTTGAGGAGCGCGCGGGGCGGCGGGTCGGCGCGTGCGGCAGTCAGCGGCTCCGGCTTTCGGCCAAGCGCCCGGTCGAGTGCCTCGATGACATCCTCGGCCCCCCGAAACCGCCGCGCCAAAGCCAGTCGCGGGACATTGATCAGCGCACCGATGGTTTTGAGCCCCAGCCGCTCCAGCGTTCGTACGGTGTCGGCGTCAATGCGGAGGGCCGATACGGGCAGGGGAGTTAGAGCTTCCGCTAAGTCATTTTCACCGACTGTGCCGCTTCCTCGCGGGAGACAAGAGAATCGCGCCAGCGCCCACGCCGCTGCGGCGGTCGGTGCAATCGACATTCGAATACTAAAGCCAAGCCGTGCAAAGCAGCGCTTCACATCGCGCGCGAGTCCTCGCTCGCCGCCGAACAGATGGGCGACGCCGCTAATGTCGAGCCTCAATCCGTCAGACCCATCCACTTCCACCAGAGGCGACCAGCGGCCGGACCATCTCGCGAACCGCTCGACCAACGCGGCATCGCCTTCCGGATCGGCCGGGAATGCAACGAGCGTTGGGTCGAGCGCTCGTGCATCGGTCAGCCGTGATCCGGCTCGGGCACCTCGCTCAGCCGCCGCCTTGGTGACGGCATGGATGAGGAGGCCGTGCGGACCTTCGATCGTCAGGACGGCCGGGCTGTCAGGCGCGCAGTCGCTGGTCTTCGCCCAACGCTCGATCGCCAGGTGCGGCAACCAGATGGAAGCGATCCGCCTCATGCGCGATGGTCCATCGGCCCGACGGAAAGCCTCGCGCGCGGAACAGCTCGGCGTTCCACGCGGGATTCCCTGACGCACGCGGATCGAGGTCGTTGATGAGCGAAGGCGCGGATCCGATCCGCCATCGCATCCGGGCGCCGCTCAAATTGGCGTGGCCGCCCAGCCGAATCAAAAAGGCGGCCACGCCTGACCGTTCCGAGGCGACTGCCAGCCGCCGCGTCGCGGTAAAGTCGAGCGCTCGTGGATCGCCCCACAGCTCGCCGATGACGGCGGAGAGAGCCGAGCATCTTAAACCCTCCTCCATCGCCCATAGCGCGTCACGGGCATCACGCGCCTCGACGTGGATGAGGCTTTGGCAAGGAAGGCCCGGCGGATGGAGTCGCCCGCTTTCAAGGATCGCCATGCGCTCCTGCACCCACAGCAACGGCTTGTCCGAGGTGATCTGCGCCAGCAGGAATCCGGCCCACCCGCCGTCGCGGGGATGTGCCGCAAACAGCTCGGACAGGGTGGGGCTGGACGGAACGGGCAAATGCCATCGTCCGCCCAGCCCGCTGGGGAGCTGAACTTTTTCAGGCGCACGGCTTCCGCCGCCGCGGACCAGTTCAAGGCCTGCAGCCACACGACTCACAACGTTTTTGTTCTACTTTTGTTCTTTGTCCCGCGACTCATGGGCAAGAGTCAATGGCGCGACTCGTGCGCTTCGATTTCTTCGAGGAAGCGGCTGATTTCCCGGACCGCCAAGCGCGTGCTGCGACGCGAGACGCCGAAACCCATGTGGCTGGAACTGATCTCAACTACCTTGTCGCTTTCGTTCGCCAAACCGCGTGCAGCGCGAGGAGCCACGATACCGTCACGTCGCGACCAGACGGCCAGTGTCGGCACCGGCGGCTTGTCGAACACACGCGGGATCGGCGGTCGGTCGACCGGATGTCCGGCGATCCGCTCGTACAGGCGCCAGACATTGTTCAGACGTGGATCGCCGGAAAAGGGTGAGCCAAGCGTCGCGACGGCGCGCACCCGATCTGGTACCACCCGCGCCAGCTCGCGCGCGAACACGCCGCCGAGGCTCCAGCCGACGAGGAGTACGGGGCGCTCGTCATCCACAAGATCGAGCGAGTTCCGGAGCCGGTCGATCAGGTCCGGGGTCGCACCCTTGTTCCAGCCGAGCCGCCACGGATGCACGCGGAATCCTGCCTCGGCGACCGCGCGGCGGAGTTCCATCGTCGTTCGATCGGTCGCAATGAAGCCAGGGATCACCAGCGCCGGAGGTGCGCCAACCGGTCCGCGCGGTCCGAGATGCCCGAAGCCTCGCCAGAGCCGCGGCCACAGCATCGCGACTTCGGTAATCCGCCTCCAGTTCGGAGGCGGAGTCTCGTCGCTCCTCAGAGGAATTCGCGCCCCATCAACTGCTGCATCGCCTTGGGGAGCAGGACCCGACCATCGGCGGTCTGGTGGTTCTCGAGCAGTGGAACGAGAATTCGCGGGCTGGCGAGAGCGGTATTGTTGAGCGTGTGCGCGAACCGAACCTTCCCGTCGCTGCCGCGGTAACGGATATTGGCGCGACGAGCCTGCCAGTCGTGGAGCGTCGAGCAGCTGTGCGTCTCGCGATATTTGCTCAGGGATGGCACCCAGCTCTCGATATCGTTCATCCGGTATTTGCCAAGGCCCATGTCGCCGGTCGAGGTCTCGATCACCTGGTAGGGGATTTCGAGGTCGCGGAGCAGGCTCTCGGCCAATTCCAGCAGGCGCGCATGCCACTCGGCCGACTGCGCATTGTCCGCTTCGCAGATGACGTACTGCTCGACCTTCACGAACTGATGAACGCGCAGCAGCCCGCGTACGTCCTTGCCCGCGCTCCCCGCCTCGCGGCGGAAGCAGGGCGAGAAACCGGCGTAGAGCACCGGCAGCTTGTCCGCTTCCAGGATCTCGCCTGAGTGGAGGGACGTCAGCACAACCTCGGCCGTCCCCGCGAGCCACAGCTCGTCGTTGGGCAGTTGATAGGTCTCTTCCTCGTGGCCGGGAAACTGGCCCTGGTTGAGGAAGGCCTGCCCCCGCGCGATTGCGGGCACGGTGATCGGCGAGAAGCCTGCGTCCGAAATCTTCTCGAGCGCCCAGCCCATCAGCTTGGTCTCGAGCAGCGCCAACGCGCCCTTGAGGCAATAGGTGCGGCTGCCGGACACCTGGGTCACGCGCGACAGCTCAGCCCAGCCGTTCTTCTCGATCAGCGCGACATGGTCGAGTGGCTCGAAATCGAACTGCCGCGGCGTTCCTTCGGTGCGGATGACGGTGTTGAAGCTCTCGTCGGGCCCGACCGGCGCGCCCTCGTAGGGGATGCCGGGCAGCTTTAACATAAGCGCACCAAGCTCGCCTTCCTTTGCGGCGAGGTCGTTTTCAAGCGCGGATGCCCGCGCACCAGCTTCCTTTGCCTGGCGACCCAGCTCGGCCCGCTCGTCCGGCGTTGCGTCCTTGAACCTGGCGCTGACCGCGTTCCGCTCAGCCCTCAACCGGTCGATCTCGGTCTTTGCCGAACGGACCTGCGCGTCGAGTCCGAGCAAAATGTCGAGGTCGAGATCTACGCCCTTGTCGTGGATTGCCCGTTCGACCGTCTCGCGGTTGGTCTTAATGAAATCGAGAGCCAGCATCGCGCCTGCCTAGCGAAGCGCTTAGTCGAAATGAAGGCGGCGATAGCGCCCGCGGAAATAGAGAAGCGGATCGAGGCTTGCATCGAAGCTCGCCTTCACGACCTCACCGACCAGGATATGGTGGTCGCCGCCATCGTACACGGCGTGCCGACGGCACTCGAACACGCCAAGCGAATCTTCCAGGATCGGCGCCCCGGCCTCGCCGCAGGCCCACGGGGTGGTTCCGAAGCGGTCCTCGTCCCGCGTCGCAAACCGGATTGAGGCGGGCTGCTGCCCGGTCTGGAGTACATTCACCGCGAAATGGGATGCCCCGATCAGCGCCGCGGCGCTTGCGGCGGGCTTGGCGAGGCAGACCAGCAGCAGAGGAGGATCGAGCGAGACTGACGTGAAGCTGTTGACTGTCAGTCCTGCAGGCGTCCCGTCCTCGGCGTGACAGGTAACGACGGTCACGCCGGTCGCAAAGCAGCCAAGCGCATCGCGCAACGTGCGCGGGTCATGCCCGGTGCGATATTCGCCGATGGTGCGCTCGTTGGCCATTGGAGCGAGGCTATAGCGACTGGGGCGCAATCCTCCACCGCCTTGTGCCGGAAGCGGGCGAACAACCGTTCGTCGAAAGAAAGCTTGCTAAAATTGTAGCGGGATGTTGGAAGCGCCGATTAACTGTTCGAGGGCCGAATCAATGTACAAGTCTTTGGTTGCGTTGACGTTTGTGGCGGTGCTGAGTGGCTGTGCCGGGACTCCCCGGAACTCGGCGAGCCTCGCCGAGCAATGCAAGATGGTCGCACAGGACAATAGCGACAGTCACATCAAAGTGCGCAGCGATTGCGGTTCGGATCAGCAAACTTCGCCGCCGGCGGCCGGGCAGCCGCAGCAGGTCGGCGCCAACTAACGCACGGCCGCGCCTTACAACGCGAGCAATCGTTGCGACGTGAGGCTGAGGACCTCGGCGACCGTTTCTTCAAGTGATTGGGAAACCAGGTAGCGCGGTTGAAACGCGTCGTGCCGGTAGGAAGTGTGGACCGCCAGCTTCGCGGAGAAGGGAAGCCGCTCGACGGTGCCGCTCTCGAGGCTGAAATGCGACTCCCCGAAGCTCGAGGCGAGTCCCGCACCCAGGATCTTCAGCTCGCCCGCTTCAAGAGCCAGACCGAACTCGACGCTGTGCCAGTAGAGCCGCGCGGGGCGTCCGCCGTCGCCCGCTGCGATCGCATGCTGCCCGAGACGTCCGATATGCTCAGCCATCTCGGCGAAATCATGGTGCGCGAGCATCGGGATGTGGCCAAACAGGTCATGGAAGCAGTCGGGAGCTTCGAGGTAATCGAGCTGGTCCCGGGTGCGGATGAAGTTACCGACCGGGAACACCCGCTCGGACAGCATGGCGAAGAAGATTTCGTCCGGCACCAGGCCAGGGACGGCGACCGTGCGCCACCCCGTACGCGGCTCAAGCATGGCATTGAGCTCTTCAAGCTCCGGAACCCCCGGGTGCGACAAGCGAAGCAGATCGATGCCATTGAGGAAGGGAGTTACAACCCGCGAGCCGAGCAGTTCGACCTGCCGCGCGAACAGCAGGTCCCACACGGCGTGGTCTTCGTCGGTGAAAGCCTCCCAACATTGCGGGACGACATAGTCTTGCCAGCGTCCGAGCGGCTGGTCTCTGGTGATCGTCTCCTGGAGCATTGGCTGATCCCTTTGAGTTGAGGACAACAAAAAACCCGCCGAGCGGGCGCTGGCGGGTTGGAGGCTGTCGAAACTGTCGCAGACGCGCGTCAGCTCGTTCCAGCCTCCTTCGGATAGTAATAGCTCACCCGCGCAGCTGAAGCGGCGCGCATGGAAGCTATAGAGGTGATCGAACGGATCATCGTCTGAATCTTATCTCACGGTGCAGCTTAACGTTCAATGGCTGCGCGAGGATCCAGATAGCTGGTCGTTGCGACCTGGTGGCCAAAGTTTGCTTATCGTTCGGTACGAAAACTATCCTTCGCTCGGGATTGAAACCTATTCGCAACAGTCTCGACTTTTTGGCTCATTTCGGGACAATCCGCGGTCGAACGACACAAATTCCGGCATGACTAAAGCAAACCGGCCCCTTAAACGTTCGTTAATCGATTCTCGATGTGGCTGCGTTAATGACGGGAGAGTGGGAATGCGTGGTGTTGTTCTTGCAGCGATTGGATCCGCTGCTCTGGTGTTTGGGTCTACCGCCCAGGCCGCCTTCATTGAAAATCCAGTCAATCTGGCGGCCGCTCCAACCGTGTCGGTCAACGGGAACGTAATTAACATTGGCTTCATCCAAAATCCGATCGCCGAGGGCACGACGATGTCTCCGACCGCCTTCAGCGGCGGCTTCGACATCAACAACAGCGCCGCAGGCACCTATTCGCTCGATCTCACGACGAGCTCGCCCGGTATTACATTCACCGGTGGGAACATCATGGATCTGTCCACGAATACGATCGTGGCGACCTTCCTGCTCGGCAGTTCCGTTAGCAACCCGGTTCCGGGTACCGAGCTTGGTCTTCCGGCAACATTCTTTGCGGTTGGAGACTATCGACTGTCCTGGACAGGCGAGAATGCCGGTGAGACCGCCTCGGACGCCGGCGTCGTTCACATCACGTCGGTACCAGCGGTTCCGGAACCGGCAACGTGGGCAATGATGCTCTTGGGCTTTGGTGGCATCGGCTTCTCGATGCGCCGGAGCCGGCGCCCCGCGCTAGCTCAAGTCGCTTAAGCAAATCATTTCTTAGGAAAGGGGAGCTCGCCGACGGCGGGCTCCCTTTGTGGCGGGCTTGACCTAATCGCGATCCTCGGAACTTTCGCGCGTGGTGAGACCTTTTCTCACGCGCAAGCAACTGATATCGCCCGTGTCTTGAGCCGGCAGTCGTGGCGAATCCGCGTTGCCGTGGCCTGACCCAGACGAGCGCGTGTTGAAAATCGATCTTTATTTCTCGTGCTGGAACAACGAGGATATTCTCGGCTTCTTTTTCCGGCATTACGATCCAGTGGTCAGCCGATACTTCGCCTACGACGACGGCTCGACTGACCATACTCTGGAGATTTTGAAGCAACATCCGCGTGTGATGGTGAGGCGGCTTCCGCGTCCTGGTCCCGACGGCTCGTTTGCCTTGGCTCCATTGCCGATCGCGGAGACGGCCTGGAGGGAAACGTCGTCTGCTGCAGACTGGGTCATGATCTGCGATGTCGACGAGCACCTCTATCATGCGGACCTGCTGCGATATCTCTCCGACTGCAAGCGGGGCGGCATCACGATCATCCCGGCTCTAGGCTACCAGATGCTCGCCGATAGCTTGCCGCCCGATGGATTGTTGTGCCGGCAGGTCAGGCGCGGCGCTCCATTCGCCGCCATGAACAAACTCAACATTTTCAGCCCCAGCGATATCGAGAGCCTCAATTATGAACCCGGGAGGCATATGGCCGCGCCGAGAGGTAATGTGCTTGCGCCCGACCGCGATGAGCTGTTGCTAATGCATTTCAAATATCTAGGCTTCGAGCGGGTGATGGCGAGGCACGCTGCCTCCGCCGCCCGCCTGATGCCCTTAGATCTTAAAAATGGCTGGGGGCATCGCTGGTGCTTCAGTCGAGAGGACTTGGAGCGAGACTGGGAAGAATTCGATCGACGGGCAGTCGACGTCGTGAGCGAGCCCGATCCGTCGCTATCCCACGTGCACCCGCGCTGGTGGAACTCCTACCGGCTTTCATCCAATAGCTCACAGGCCGTAGCAGGCGAATAAGCGCCATGGCCGATATCGTGATATTTGGCGCAGGGGAAATGGCCGAATTGGCCACGTTCCATATCGATAATTACGGTCCGGATCGTATCGTGGGTTTCACGGTAGACGCGAACTACCGGACTTCCGACACCTTCCTGGGAAGGCCGTTAGTCGATTGGGAGGAACTCGAATCCGCGTTCAGTCCCGCTGAAGTTGCACTGCTTGGCCCGCTCAGCTTTCGGCAAATGAACATGCTTCGACGGGACCGCACCGCTGACGCACTGAAGCGAGGGTATCGATTTACGAACTTCTTTCATCCGAGTTCACAGGTCTACGCCCGCTCGGTCGGGACGAACTGTGTGATACTTGAGAATAACCTGATCCAGCCCTGTGCAATGATCGGCGACGGTCTGCTGATGGGCAGTGGCAACCATGTCGGCCATCACAGCCGGGTGGGCGACTTCTGCTTCATTTCCAACGGCGTCACGATTTCGGGCGGCTGCACGATCGGACAGGAATGTTATCTCGCTCCGAGCGCGACGATCGATATGGGCGTCCAGGTCGGGGCAGGGAGCTACATTGGATCGGCGACTCTGACGCGCCGAAACATCCCGGAGTCGAGCGTCGTTCGCCCAAGGGAGTCTCCGCTTGCCAAGTTCAGCGCAAAGCGATTGCGAAACCTGGTTTGAGAGCGGGCCGGGACTGTCGCATCGCCGCAATCTGGCGAGCTTCGAGCGCCAAATCGTTCAAGTCGGCTTTGGCAAGCGCCGACAGCAGGTGCCAATGCCGGCCTGTATAGTTTGGCAGGAATTCCAGTGTAAGACCGGCCTTTGCGAATTTGGCTGAGTCATAGAGATCCGCACCACCCGCAGCATTGAGGTAGCTGCCGGCACCGGAGGCGCGAGCGAGGGCGATCACTCGATCTTGTCCCCGAACATCATCAGGAATGACGAACGTGGAGCTTCGGACGATCCGCGGTTGAAACTTCAAGAGGTCGGTAATTATCCTCAGCCCCTGTTCGAGATAGTCCGCGGGGTCCTGCAAATCGCTTGTGAGATGGTCCCGAACGGCTTGCGGGAGGCGGTGCATAATATCTCGGATCACCGGGTTGCTGCGTAACCTCCGATCAAATTCTGCGGTTGCTTCGGCTGCAAAACGAAGATCGCGGATCAGTATGTCCCGAGGCTGCGCCGCGAGTGGCAAGGTCAGCCACTTGGGCCTGCCCTCGCTCTTCGTCACCTCGCTTCGATGAACTCTGCCTCGCCGAGAAAATTGAACGCAATCGAAGATCACGAACGTGCTCGCGCCTGCGAGCAATGCGAAATAAGGAAGATAGGGATAAAAGTAGGGTTGCATGACCGCCACGGTTTCGGACGGACTTACTGAATCAGTCAGGCGCAACCGAGCGCCGCGTCAATTGCATTTGCGACCCTGCTTATTGCTTCGGGTCTGAGGTCGGAGGCGGCAGGAAGTCCGATGATTGTCGGTGCCAAGGCATTCGTAATGCCAAGCTCGTCTCGGGCCGCCTCGGCGAAATAAGGCTCGAAATGCAGCCCTTGCCCGTACCAATATCGATATTCGATGCCTGCTTCGCGGAGGCCTTGAGTGATGCTGGCGCCTTCTGAAGCATCGTTGGCGACGAATAAGATATAAGAAGATGCGATCAACGGAGCGGTGACGAGCTTGCCGGCCAGACCTCGAGCCTCGAAAGCCTGTCGATATTGATCAGCCACCTTCTTGAATTCCGTCGCCTTGCTCGCCCAGCCGTCTAGCTCGGCGAGACCGACTGCCGCATGATATTCGCTCATTTTCCCATTGAAGCCGGCCGTCCTGCTCTTCCGCTCCCCCAGCATCCCGAAATTGATGGATTGATATGCCGCGGCAATTCTCCGGCTGTCCCGGCAGACGACCGCCCCTCCTTCGCCGGTGGCGAAGGGTTTGGTCGCATGGAAGCTAAGTGCGACTGGGACATTCCGACTGATCTGCAGACTCCCGGAGAGGAGCTGTTCAAAGGCCGCAGCACCATCGATGACTACCGACACGCCCGTCGAATCATGAAAATCCTGCCATGAGGCCATCGGGATCGGCGCTCCATAAGGACACACCGGCACGACCAATCCTGCGCGATTGAGCAATGGGTGCTCCACGAGCGCCCGGGGATCAATCCACCACTGGCCTTCGCCAACGTCGACAAATCGAAGCTCATAGCCGCACATCTCGGCAGCGAAGGCGGTTGCAGCGAAGGTGTACGCGGGAAGGAGGCAGTATGGCCGCTCGCTGGTGGCCCGCCCCGCGCACGCCAGGATCGCCGCAACGAGGGCCGCCGTTCCGGAGGAAGTCAGGACGAGCTGGCGATCCATACATCCCACGGCGTTAGCGAGACGGTGCGTGAGTTCGGCGCCGAGTTCGCCGAAGTTCGAATAGTGGCGGCTATCGTCCAATCGTCTCAAATAGGGTTGCAGTGAGTCCGAGGGAGGCAGTGTCGCTCGAAACATCGGTAGCCGTGAGGGGCTTTCTTCTAGGCTTGGCGCCGCCAAAGGCGGCGAATGGAGTCGCATTTCAAAGAGCCCTCTCGCGCAGCAACCTTCGGCCAAGACCATGGGTTGCGCAACATGGATGTGTCCTGAAGGCAACGGAATCGCGACTTTCGGGAAGGATCGTGTGGGTAGAAACCGCCTTCACGCGAACAACAGTGAATTCAGCGGAACCAACTACTTAACGACCTGTTAACGCTCCACCTTATGTAGTGGAGGTCGCAAATGCGGAAGGTATTAGTAACAGTGGCTGGGGCATTTGCGCTCGCGGCAGCTTCAGCGGCGAATGCCGCTTTTATTGAAAATCCAGTGAACTTGGCCGGACCGCCGACGGTTTCGGTAAACGGCAATGTCATCAACATCGGGTTCGTTCAGGACCCACTGGCTTCGGGCTCGGTTCAGTCGCCAACGTCGTTTACCGGTGGATTCGACATCAACAATACGGCGGCCGGTAACTACACCTTCGATCTGACCACCAGTTCTCCGGGTATCACGTTCACTGGCGGCTCGATCACGAATCTGGCCACGATGGCGGTCGTGAACTTTCTTCTCGGCAGCTCGGTGAGCAATCCTACTCCGAATACGGAGTTGGGGCTGCCGTCAACCTTCTTCGGCATTGGCGACTATCGCATCGCGTGGACCGGTCAGAATACTGACAGCGTCGGTTCCGACGCCGGCGTGGTTCACATTACGTCGGTGCCTGCGGTTCCGGAACCGGCCACTTGGGCGATGATGCTCTTGGGCTTCGGTGGAATCGGCTTCGCAATGCGTCGCCGTCGGAACCCGGTTCTGGCACAGCTCGCTTAAAGAGCCTCGAATTTGTGAAGGGCGGTTCGGCTCGACCGAGCCGCCCTTTCTTATGTCGCAAGCGAACTGATCGCCTCGGCGAGTCTCCGATCGCGGTTGGTGACGCCGCCAGAGTCGTGGCTCGTCAGCCGGAAGTCGACGCGGTTCCAGACGCTGGTGAATTCTGGATGATGGTCGACTTTTTCAGCGTGGAGCGCGACCCTCGTAAGAAAGGCGTAGGCCTCGCTGAAATTCTTGAACGTGAAGCTCCGGATGAGCGCGCTTCCGCCCTGTTCGAGTCTCCATCCCTCGGGAACGTCCATCGCGATTCTCCTGTCCTTAGGCTGCTTAGCCATCCTGATTAGCGCATATGCGAGCAACCCTTGTCGCCAGAGCGGTCGTTGCCCGGCCGATAACCCCAGACCAAGCGCGCCGTCGGCCGTCAGGTTAGTAACCTCAAAAACCCATGGTCGTTCTTGAAATGGAACCCGCCCGGGAGCAGTGGGACGGCCAAAGGAGATAGTTGATGGCCACGCAAGTCCTCGATGAGACGACTGCCACCGGGTTCGCCAATCCGATGGGCACCGACGGTTTCGAATTTGTCGAATATACCGCGCCGGACATCGAACTGCTGCGATCGCTGTTCACTCGAATGGGCTTCCCGGAGGTCGCCCGCCACAGGAGCAAGAACGTCACGCTGCATAAGCAGGCGGACTGCAACTTCATCATCAATGCCGAGCCCGGCTCCTACGCTGAGGAATACGCCAAAGCTCATGGCCCAAGCGCCTGCGCAATGGCTTTCCGGGTCAAGGATGCGAAGGCGGCACACGAGCGGGCGCTCGGGCTCGGCGCAACCAATGTCGAAGTGAAGCGCGGTGACGGCGAGCTGAACATCCCGGCCATCGAGGGCATCGGCGGATCGCGCCTGTTCTTCGTCGACCGCTACGGCGACCATTCGATCTACGAAGTGGACTTCGACTTCCATCCGGACTGGCAGCAGCGGATGGCGGAGGCGGATTCGAAGCTCACCTACATCGACCACCTGACCCACAACGTGAATCGCGGTCGGATGAGCGTCTGGGCCGATTTCTACGAGCGGCTCTTCAACTTCCGCGAGATCCGATACTTCGACATCGAGGGGAAGCAGACGGGGCTGTTTTCAAAGGCGATGACGAGCCCCTGCGGCAAGATCCGGATCCCGCTGAACGAGAGCCAGGACAACAAGAGCCAGATCGAGGAGTTCCTGCGCGAATATAAGGGCGAGGGCATCCAGCACATCGCGCTCGGCACTTCGGACATCTATCGGGCGGTCGATATCATCCGCGGGCGCGACATCCCGTTCCAGGATACGCCGGACACCTATTACGAGCTGCTGCCGGAACGCATCAAAGGCCATCAGGAGAGCATTCCCGAGCTGGAGAAGCGGCGCATCCTGATGGACGGAGCTCCGACCGAAGGCCAGGGCTTGCTGCTGCAGATCTTCACCCAGAACGTAATCGGGCCGATCTTCTTCGAGATTATCCAGCGCAAGGGCAACGAGGGCTTTGGCGAAGGAAACTTCAAGGCGTTGTTCGAGTCGATCGAACTCGACCAGATGCGCCGCGGGGTACTCTAGTCGAAGCAGAATCGCGCCCCGCCCTTAACCGGTGTAGACTATCTCAATGGGCGCGGTTGCGGAAAAGACTATCGACGAAGCGGCCGTCATGGCCGTGCTTGAGACCGTGCCGGACCCCGAAATCCCCGTTCTCACGATCATCGACCTCGGGATCGTCCGGGGGATCGCCCAGAACCCGCCGCGAGTCCTGATCAGTCCGACCTATACAGGATGTCCGGCGACGTTGGCGATCGAGGCCTCGATCCGCGATGCGCTCGATCACGCGGGGTTCGACCAGGTGCACATTGAGCGGGTGCTGTTTCCGCCATGGACGACCGACTGGATCACCGAACGGGGGCGGGCGCGGCTCCATGCCTACGGCATTGCTCCGCCGAGTCCGTCGGTCACTGCGGAATGCCCGCAGTGCGGCTCAAGCGACACGGTTGAAATCAGTCGCTTCGGGTCGACTCCGTGCAAGGCCCAGTGGCGCTGCTCCACCTGCCTTGAGCCGTTCGAGCGATTCAAGTGCCACTAGTGCGCTAGGCGCTCACCACTCCGCAAAGGCGCCGTCTCTTGTCCGGAAAATCGGGTTGCGCCAGCGATGACGATCTTTGTCCGCATCCCGCACAGCCGCTTCGTCGATAGCTACTCCCAAACCGGGGCCGTCCGGCACCGGCAACCACCCCGAGACCGGGGTCAGCACGTCCTTGTTCACGAGGAAGTTCAACAGGTCGTGGCCACCGGTATTATAGTGAATCCCGAGGCTGATTTCCTGGATCGCGTGGTTGGGCGTGCAGGCGGCGATCTGGAGGCAGGCGCCGAGCGCCAGGGGTCCTAAAGGACAATGCGGGGCCAGCGCCACGTCATAGGCCTCGGCCATCGCGGCAATCTTGCGAACTTCGAGGATACCGCCGGCGTGGCTCAGGTCGGGCTGGATGATGTCGACAGCGCCGGCCTCGAAGAATGGCTTGAACTCCCATCGGCTGAACAGCCGCTCGCCAAGCGCGATAGGAGTCGCGGTCATCGCCGCGATCTGGGCGAGTCCTTCCGGATTCTCCGAGAGCAGCGGCTCCTCGATGAACAGGAGGCCAAGCGGCTCCAGCGCCTTCGCCAGTTGCTTCGCCAGCGGCCGATGCACGCGGCCATGGAAATCGAGCCCGACGTCCATGTCTTGAGCCTGCGCCGCTTGGACCCGTTCCACGACTTCATCGAACAGTTTCGGTGTGCCGATCCAGTCGAGCTCCGCGGTGGCATTCATCTTGACGGCGGTGAAGCCCTGCGTGTGCCGGGCAGCGGCGGCCTCCGCGATCTCATTCGGGCGGTCGCCCCCGATCCAGGCGTAAGAGCGCACTTCGTTGCGAACCTTGCCGCCGAGCATCTGCCACACCGGCAGCCCGAGAGCCCGGCCCTTGAGGTCCCAAAGCGCCTGCTCCAGGCCGGCGAGCGCCGACATGAACACCGGCCCGCCGCGATAAAAGCCGCCGCGGTAGCCGACCTGCCAAATGTCCTCGATTGCGAACGGGTCCGCGCCAATGAATCGGTCGCGGAATGCCTCGAAGGCCCCTTCCACGGATTCGGCCCAGCCTTCGAGGCTCGCCTCGCCCCAGCCGAAGGCGCCATCGTCGGCTTCCACCCGAACAAACAGCCAGCGTGGCGGCACCATGAACGTTTCGATCCTGCCGATCTTGTGCCCGGTCACGCTTGTTCAGCCTCGTTGGCTTGCGAGTTGGGACGAAAGTCCCGGCCAGCGGCATCTTCCTCGTCATAATCGCCAATCTTTTTGATCGGCACGATCAGGCAGACGCTCTGGGCGGGCAGCACGTTGCGCCAGTCGGCGATCAGCTGCTTGTAGGCTTTGCCGACATTACGGATCTTGCGGTCAAGGTCGAACAGGCCGAGCGGATTGACGTTGCCGTTCTGCTCCCGAAGTGCGGTGTCCCAGTCGACCTGGTCCGTCAGGCTGTACCAGGTAAAGCCGACAGTGGGGATGCCAACGTTCCTCAAACGAAGGACGTTGGCCCATTCCTTCCACAGCCATTTGACCGCTTCATCGCCGTGAGGCCCTTCCCACAGGTTGGTCTCGGTATGCATCACAGGCAGCCGGTAGCGGTTGTAATATTGGCGAGTGATTTCGGCATATCCGAATGTCTCACCGGCGGCGACCGTATGGCCATCGGCGAACACCCGGTGCTCGTTCAGCTGATAATAGTCGTTGCCGAAGATGCAGTGCTGCTTCAGCCGATGATTGAGGAACCACTCATACTCCTCCCGGCTCATCCCGTTATCGAGTAGGTACTGATACATTCCGCTGTCGACCCGCCGCCCGTAGTTAAGGTCGAGCGACAGGAACCGCATCTGGTTCAGAACCTCGGCCCGTCCGATCGCGCCGGGTGAATCGGCATGATAATATTCGGACGATTCCGACTGGATGAAGATCGCGTCGTGGCGGCGCTTGAGGATCTCAATCATCCCCATGATATTGGCTTTCACCAGATGCTTGAGAGCCGTCACGAAGGACGTGTCGTCCTTCTTCTGTTCGTTCCACCACCCATACTTCGCCGAGAAGACGGCGCAGATGAACATCTCGTTGATCGGCGTATAGAGCTGGACCCAGGGATATCGCTCCGCGAATTCGCCGGCATAAGCAGCGAACAGCCTCGGGAAATCCGGGTTCTGGAAATTCCCGATCCAATCCGGAACGCCGAAATGACACAGGTCGACGATGGGCGTGATATCGCGCTTCTTGAGCTCGGCGAAGGTCTGGTCGGCGAATTCCCAGTCGAACTGGTTCGGTCCGAGATAGGTCTTGTGGATGGGCGGCCCGTAGCGGAGGAAATTGATGCCAATTTCCTGGACGCAGTCGAAGTCCTCGCGCCACCTTTCATAGTGGCCGCAGACCTCCATCTCGTCGACTCGGGTCTTGCCGTGGTTGATGGTCGGGATGCTGTTTTCGATCCCGGTCGCGAACATGAAGTTGGCGATGAGTCTGTCTCCGTCTTCTTCAGCCGGTCAGGCGGGCAGTCATGGCTGCCCTGCCCCCCGCAACTGTCATAAGCAACCCTCGGGCAAATGGTTGCATCGAGCCCGACTCCGCGTGGAGCGAGCTTGAATCTCAGCTGTTGTAGACGGCATGGAAAATCGCATGGACCTATCCCACGGGCTTATCGCGGTCGATTGGGGAACGACCAACCGGCGCGCCTATAAAATCGATGCTCAAGGCAGAAACGTCGATGAATTCGAGGACGGCGAGGGCATCCTGACCGTGGCTAGCGGCGGCTTCCCCGACGCCGTGAAGGAAATCCGCGATCGATTGGGCGATGCTCCCCTCCTTCTCGCGGGGATGATCGGATCCAACCGGGGATGGAAAGAAGCGCCATACGTCCAATGCCCCGCAGGGCTCGACGAGCTTGCCCAAGCCATCACATGGGCTGGTGATCGGGAGGCGATTGTTCCAGGCGTTTCCTACACGGGGAACGGCCGTGCCGACGTCATGCGCGGCGAGGAGGTACAGCTGCTCGGGGCAGTCGCGGCCGGCCTGGTCGATCCGATGGGGATGGTATGTCACCCGGGCACCCACAACAAGTGGGCGACTCTTCGGCATGGCAAGATCAGCGAGTTTCGGACGGTGATGACCGGCGAACTCTTCAGCCTCCTCAAGGGCCACAGCATTCTCTCCGACCTGCTCCAGGGGAAAGTCGAGGCGAACGATGCATTCAGGAACGGGGCGAACTTCGCTCTGAACGACGCGGCGCTCCCTGCGGAGTTGTTCGCGGTCCGCGCGCGTGTGCTCCTCGGGCAGGCCAAGAAAGATGACGCGGCATCCTATACGAGCGGTCTCTTGATCGGGACCGATGTCCGCATCGGGCTTGCGACGCCGACCGGCGCCGACATTCATGTCGTTGGCCGGCCGGAGCTCACGAGCCTCTATGCTGCGGCACTTGGCCAGGCAGGTCGCTCAGCAATCGAGCTCGACGGGGAGAAATGTTTCCTCGCCGGTATCCAGGAAATCGCAAAGAGGCTCTCATGACCGCCAGGGAATTGCTCAAACGCCATCTCGCGGAATGTCCGCTCATCGCCATCCTTCGCGGCGTGACTCCGGCGGAGGCGGAAACGATCGGCGATACGATCGTCGAAAGCGGCATTGGCATTATCGAGGTGCCGCTCAACTCGCCCGATCCGCTCAACAGTATCGAGCGGCTCGCCAAACGGTTCGGAGCCCAGGTGCTGGTCGGCGCCGGCACCGTGATCGATCCGACCGATGTCCCGCGTATTGCGGACGCAGGAGGACGCATCATCGTCTCCCCGGACACCAACGTCGAAGTGATCAGCTCCGCCGCCACCGCCGGGCTGGTCTCCACCCCCGGCTATTTCACGCCATCGGAAGCATTCGCCGCAATCCGCGCCGGTGCGACGGGTCTGAAGTTGTTTCCGGCCGAAGGGGCCACTCCGGCGGTGCTCAAGGCCCATCTGGCGGTGATCCCCAAGGAGGTCCCGATCATGATCGTGGGCGGCGTGAGGCCTGACTCGATGCGCCCGTGGCTCGATGCGGGCGCGACGGGGTTTGGGCTCGGCGGTGGCCTTTACAAAGCAAGTCAGTCGGTGGCCGATACGCGCGAGAAGGCGCGGGCTTACGTGAGGGGTCTGAAGGCATGAAGCCTATCCGGATAGCAATCATCGGCTACGGCAAGATCGCCGAGGACCAACACTATCCGTCGATCACCGGCAATGATCGCTTCGAGCTGGTCGCGACCTCGAGCAGATCCGGTCAGGGAGTCGCAAAGACCTATACCGACTGGCGGGAGATGCTTCGCTCCGAGCGGCTTGAGGCAGTGGCGATCACGACTCCTCCCGGTCCTCGTTTCGACATTGCAAGGGAGTGCATTGCGGCTGGACTGCATTGCCTCCTCGAAAAGCCTCCGACGGCGGGGCTGGCGCAAATCGCGGCACTCGAATGCGAGGCGCGGGCCAGGGATGTCACCCTGTTCACAACCTGGCACGCACAGCATCACGCGACGGTCAACGCCGCCGCTCAGGCGCTTGCGGGAAAGCGCATCAAGTCGCTGGAAATCCATTGGCACGAGGACGTCCACAAATGGCATCCGGGGCAGCTGTGGATTTGGGAGCCTGGAGGGTTTGGCGTGTTCGACCCCGGGATCAATGCGCTGTCGATCGCGACCAAGATTTTCCCCGGCGGGCTGTTCATCCAGTCGGCGGAGCTTGAGGTGCCGAGCAATGCGCAAACGCCAATCGCGGCCGATATCCTCTTTGCCAGCCCGGTCGCCGATGGTCCGCTCCATGCGAGCTTCGATTGGCGGCGGATCGAGGGCGAGGAATGGACGATCACCGTGGTGACCGCAGACGGTCAAACCGTCCGGCTGGAGGATGGGGGAGCGACACTAATCCTGGACGGCGGCGGCCCTCGCAAGGACGACGGGCCGGGCGAATATCCGGATATCTACCGTGTGTTCGTCGACCTGATCGACGAACGCCGCAGCATCGTCGACGTGGCGCCTTTCCAGTTGGTGGCGGACAGCCTGTTGGTGGCGAAGGTTACAACGACCGATCCCGTTTACAGCTGATGGAGCAAGTTGGGCTCCGGCGCATTGTCCGGCGGTAACGCAGGAATATGATGTGGCTGAAGCAACGACCGACGAACTGACGCGCGCCGACGAGGCCTTCACTGGCAATCGTCTACTTTCCACCTTCTCGACCGAAGCTCGAGCGTTGATCGAGCCCTTTGGCGAGATGATTGAGTTGAACCCTGGTGAGGTCGTCCTCTCGAAGGGCGAACAGGTCGCATCCAGTGTCTTCCCTGTCGGCCCGACGATGATCTCGATGACCGTCGAGCTGAGCGGCGGGCGATCGGCTGAGGTCGCCTCGGTGGGGCGCGAGGGTGCGGTCGGCGGCATTGTCAGCTGCGGCCACGCACCGGCCTACTCGAGATCCGAGGTCCTCGTGCCCGGTCCCGCCTTCCGGGTGCCGATGGAGGCATTGGAGAATGCAAAGCGACGATCGCAATTTATCTCCAACCTGTTTTGCCGCTTTTCGGATTACCTGCTCGCCGAAGTGATGCAGTCGGTGGTGTGCAACGCCTTCCACTCGATCCCTGAGCGAGCGGCTCGGTGGCTGCTTCACGCGCAAGACCGCGCCGGCGATCGGATCGAGCTGACTCAGGAGGCGTTCGCCGGCTTGCTCGGAGTCCAGCGCACGACTGTGAACGCAGTAGTGCAGACCCTCCAGTCAGAGCATCTGGTGGCGACGGGCCGTGGAGTGATCCGGGTTACCGATCGCGCCGGCCTGAAGCGTCGCTCGTGCGAATGCTACGAGCGCTTGCAGGAGCATTTCGACTCCGTGATCGGTGTCAGCGGGCGCGGTACTGCTTAGCCGGCGAGACGCCAGGGCAGTGCCTCCCCCGCATGGAAAGGCACCAAGCTGTCGACTTCTTCGGGCACCGCGAAGCCGGAACGTTCGAGCGTCACGGTGTCCTCGTTGACCGTCAGACCGTAGAATCGCGGTCCGTTGAACGAGCTAAAGGCCTCGAAATTTCCGAGCGCGCCATCCTCGTCAAATATGGCCGCATAGCTTTCCAGGGCGAACGGCGCGTTGAAAATACCAGCACAGCCGCAGGCGGATTCCTTGGCGTGTCGAGCGTGAGGGGCGCTGTCCGTGCCGAGAAAGAATTTTGGCGAACCTGACGTCGCGGCCGCGCGAACCTCGAGCCGGTGATGTTCGCGCTTGGCCACCGGAAGGCAGTAGGCGTGCGGTCGAAGGCCGCCCGCGAAGATTGCGTTGCGGTTGATGACCATGTGTTGCGGGGTGACCGTGGCAGCGACGTTCGGGGCAGCGTTGCTGACAAACTGCACGGCCTCGCTCGTGGTGATGTGCTCCAGAACGATCTTCAACGCGGGGAAATCGCGAGCCAGCGGGTCGAGGATTCGCTCGATGAACACGGCCTCGCGGTCGAACACGTCGACATTTGGGTCGGTGACCTCGCCATGGACGCACAGCACCATGCCAATCTGTTCCATCCGGGCGAGGACCGGATAGATGTTGCGGATGTCGGTAACCCCGCTGGCGCTATTGGTGGTGGCACCAGCGGGATAGAGCTTGGCAGCGATCCAGACGCCTTCTGAATGACCGGAAGCGACTTCGTCAGCGCTGATGTCGTCGGTCAGATAACATGTCATCAATGGCATGAAGCCCGGACCCGCCGCCTCGACGATGCGCCGGCGATAAGCCGACGCCGCTTCAATCGTGGTGATCGGCGGCAACAGGTTCGGCATGACGATCGCTCGCCCGAACTGGCGTGCTGTGAAGGGTGCGACCTTCCGAAGCATCTCACCGTCGCGCAGGTGCACGTGCCAGTCGTCGGGTTTCCTGATCGTCAGCGTTTGCGATGCCACGGCAGGCTCCCTAGCTAAGGCGCATGGGCAGCACCACCCTGACCGACCGAGCCATCGTCCGACTGTCCGGCGAAGACGTCCGCGGCTTTGTGCAGGGGCTTGTCACCAATGATGTCACCGCTGCGCTTCCCGTGTGGGCCGCGCTGCTGACGCCACAGGGCAAATGCCTGTTCGACTTTATCGTGTGGAGCGACGGTGATGACCTGCTGCTCGATTGCGAAACAGCAGCCGCCGACGATTTGATCAAGCGATTGGCCATCTACCGTCTACGTCGACCGATCCGCATTGAGCGGGATACGTCCCTTGGAGTGCATTGGTCGAAGGATGGTAACGAAGGGGGAGACGATCCTCGTCTGTCAGGGCTCGGCCGACGGTGGGTCGCACCGGCAGATCAGGCCGCCACCGGCTGGCTTCAGCACCGCCTTCAACTGGGTGTGTGCGAAGGCCGTAATGAGCTCAGCGACATTCTCTGGCTTGAATGCAATGCCGTCGAGCTCAACGGAGTAAGCTTCGCGAAGGGTTGCTTCATCGGCCAGGAAAATACTGCGCGCATGAATTGGCGCCAGAAGGTGAACCGGCGACTGGTCGTGGTCGAAAGGGTTGGCGTGGATCGAGCAGTTGCCGAATATCCCGACCTTGGCTTGTCAGTTGTTCATACGCGCGTGGATGCGATCCCAAGCGACGCCATCTTGCCCGGCTGGCTCAAAGCCGCGCTCACTTAGCCCACCACGCCGTAGGCGCGAACCGCGAACGTGCCCATTCCTTTCACCTTGGGCGGAGCTGCGCTGAATCTGAAACCGCGATCGGGGACGGCACCAAGGTTGGTCATATGCTCGCAGATCGGGATTCCGGCGCCAAGCAGCGCAGTATGAACCGGCCGCGTCCGGACGCGTGTGTCGTCGATGTTGTGGCTGTCGATGCCAACCAGTACGGCGCCCGCCTCGATTAGCCATTCTGCCGCCGCGACCGTAACGAACGAATGGTCGCGATAGTAAGCGTCACTGCCCCAATGTCGGTCCCAGCCGGTCGCTACCAGGACCGCATGTCCGCGCACGTCGAGCCCGGCAAACGCATCGACATCGACGGACAGGCCATTCTCCCACGGGCGTCGGACCACCAATGCCGGAAGATCGGCGAAGGCTTCGATCTCGACCTCGCTGAGATCCTTTCCATCGGCGAAGCGATGTGACGGCACATCGACATACGTTCCGGTATTCGCGACCATGTCGATCCGCCCGATCTGGAAGGTCTCGCCACCGTCGTAATTGGCGGCGGATTGCACGCGCGAGACGAAATCGCAGATATGGGGACCGGGCAGGCCCTTGTAGGTCACCATCCCGTCGGTGATCACGTGGCTTAGGTCTATGATCCGGTGCGTTGAGCGATTTTCCATAAGGCGATGGCCCCAATCCCCATCCAGATCACGTTGAGCGCCGTAGAGGGAATGGCTCGGTGCCACCAGCCGTTGATCACGAACCCGGCCGCGCCGACGATGTTCATCCACTGGTATAAGGGCGATTGGCCAGTCAGCTTCCCCGCCGATATCAGCAGATAACCGAGCAGGATCAGGAGCGCGCCAGTCCAGCCGGCCACTTCCACGGCAAGTTCAATCGGAGTCATGCCGGCCAGCTTCGACCATCCACTTCGAGCACAGGGACGCCGTCCAGCGTCCCTGGCTGCAGGAGGCGCGCGTTGACCCCCATTCGCTCGTAAGGCGGGTCCGTTAGCGGAACCCAATGCGTGATGATCCCGCAATGGCGGCAGCGCTGCTGCGCGATGTACGCGGGATTGGAGTCTTCCCGCACATAGCGGTCGAACTCGCCTTCGATCTCTAACTCGTTGGAAGCGAAATAGACGCCCTGGAAGCCGGTCTTGGTGCACAGGCTACAGTTGCAGTGAGTCACCTGTTCGGGCTTCCGCGGCAGCGTGATTCGCGCACGGCCGCAATGGCAGGAAGCGACCAGAGCATCGTTGCTCACTGGGCAGCGAGCTTCCGCAGCACGTACTGGAGGATACCGCCCGCGCGGAAATATTCGAGTTCGTTGAACGTATCGATCCGGCAACGAGCGGTGAACCCGAACTCCTCACCGTTGTCGCGGGTGACCTTCACTTCGACGTCCTGGCGGGGCTGGAGCTCGGCGATGCCGTCGATCGTGTATTTCTCCTCGCCGCTGAGACCGAGGCTGGCGGCATTCTCGCCGTCGCGGAACTGAAGTGGGAGAACGCCCATGCCGACCAGGTTCGAACGGTGGATGCGCTCGAAGCTTTCGGCGATGACGGCGCGTACGCCGAGAAGCACGGTGCCCTTGGCCGCCCAGTCGCGCGAGCTGCCGGTGCCATATTCCTTCCCGGCGATGACAACGAGCGGGCGGTTGTCATGCTTGTAAAGCATCGCCGCGTCGTAAATCGGCATGGTCTCGCCGGTGGGCGCATATTTGGTGAAGCCGCCCTCCACATTCTCGAGCATCCGGTTGCGGATGCGGATGTTGGCGAAGGTCCCACGCATCATGACTTCGTGATTGCCGCGTCGTGAGCCGTAGCTGTTGAACTCGCCGCGGCTGACCTGCCGCTCCAGCAGATAACGACCGGCGGGGCTGTCTGGCTTGATCGCTCCGGCGGGCGAGATGTGATCGGTGGTGATCGAATCGCCGAAGATCGCCAGCGGCCGCGCCCGCTCGATGTCGGTGAGCGGCTTCGCCGCCATCGTCATACCTTCGAAGTAGGGCGGGTTCTGGATGTAGGTCGATCCCGCCGGCCAGCCGTAAGTCTCGCCACCCTTCACGTCGATCTTCCGCCAACGCTCGTCGCCGCGATAGACGTCGGCGTAGCGGCGGCGGAACATCTCCGAGTGAACGTGCGCGTCGATCAGCGAGCGAATTTCTTCATTGCTGGGCCAGATGTCCTTGAGGAACACTGGCTCGCCGCTCGAGGAAGTGCCGATCGGTTCGCTGACCATGTCGGAGCGAACGGTCCCCTTGAGAGCATAGGCCACTACGAGCGGGGGCGAGGCGAGATAGTTGGCCCGGCAGTCTGGCGACACGCGACCTTCGAAGTTGCGGTTGCCCGAGAGGACGCTGACCGCGACCAGATCGTTGTCGTTGATCGCCTTGCTGATCGGCTCCGGAAGCGGGCCGGAATTGCCGATGCAGGTGGTGCAGCCGTAGCCGACCAGGTCGAAGCCGAGCGCATTGAGGTCCTCGCTGAGGCCGCTCTCGTTGAGATAATCGGTGACCACCTGGCTGCCCGGAGCGAGGCTGGTCTTGACCCACGG
>DASUZY010000018.1:0-20500 GCA_036376635.1 Sphingomicrobium sp. | reverse complement strand
GGAAGGCGACAAGGTGAAGGTCACCATGCGCTTCCGGGGCCGCGAGATGGCCCATGGCGAGCTTGGCATGGCGGTGCTGCGCCGGGTGCAGGAGCAGACGGCGGAAATGGCGAAGGTCGAAGCGCATCCGCGCATGGAAGGCCGCCAGATGCTGATGGTGCTCGCGCCGAAATAGACCGCGAGCGCTTATTTACATCCGTGTTGCCAAATTGCTGCAGCACTACGGCATTGTTTCGGTGTTGCTGCGCTTGCGCTTTCCTTTGAACAGCAATCGGGTTTAGCTTCTCCCGACCGGGCGCACCGTCGCCCGAAAGGGGAGAGAAAACATGATCCGCAAGTCAGCCTGGCTTGTGTCGGCGGGCCTTTTTGCACTGTCGACTCCGGCGTTCAGCCAAACCGCGACTTCGAACACCGACACCGACAAGCAGACTGCACAGCCGACTCCGAGAGCAGCCGAGGGCGCAGCGGTTCAGAACCAGGCTACGCACCAGCAGCCGGTCGACACCAACGACATCGTGATCACCGCCACGCGGCGCAATCAGGCGCTGTCGGACGTGCCGATGGCGGTCAGCGCGGTCACTGCGGAAAATCTGCGCAACACGGGCGCAACCGACATCCGGCAGTTGAACCAGGTCTCGCCGTCGCTGCTGGTCTCTTCGACCTCGTCCGAAGCCGGGGCTGGTGTCGCCCGTATCCGTGGCATCGGCACGGTGGGTGACAATCCGGGTCTTGAAAGCTCGGTCGGTGTCTTCATCGACGGGGTCTATCGTTCCAGGACCGGCGTGGGCCTCACCGAACTCGGGCCGCTCGATCGAATCGAGGTTCTGCGCGGGCCGCAGGGGACCCTGTTCGGCCGCAATACCTCGGCCGGCCTCATCTCTATCATTACCGCAAAGCCCCGCTTCACGCCCGAGGTCGATGGCGCAGCGACGGTCGGCAACTACAACGAGCGTCGTCTGGAAGGCAGTCTCACCGGGCCCTTGGCGCCGGATCTGGCGGCGCGGATCGATGGCGTCTGGATGAAGCGCGACGGATTCCTCCGCGACGTGGTCTCCGGCCGCGACGTCGATGGACGCAACCGCTGGTTGCTTCGCGGTCAGCTGCTGTTCCAGCCCAGCGACAAGCTTTCGCTCCGGATCATCGGCGATTATTCGCATCAGAACGAGGAATGTTGCGGTGCGACCTTCCTGCCGGTGCAGGACTATACGTCGTCGGGACCTCAGCCTTCGACAATCGCAGCAATCGAGCGCGCTCTCGGTGGCATCATCGACGACGACACGTTCGCCCGCAAAACCGCAATCACTCCGGGTCGGGATTACGCTTCGAAGGTCAACGACGGGGGTCTTTCGGGAGAGCTCGTCTACGACCTTGGCGGGGCCGAGCTGACCTCGATTACGGCATACCGCTACAATAAATATACCCGTGGTCAGGATGCCGACTTCAACAATTTGGACATCCTTTACCGTCCGAGCGACGGCGGTTCGTTCAACCGCTTCAAGACTTTCAGCCAGGAGCTGAGGCTTCAGGGCAATACGTTCAACAACCGCCTCGACTGGCTGGTCGGCGGTTATTACGCGAATGAGAAGCTCGGCGTTGACGACAACCTCGCGTACGGCAACGACTATTCCCGCTACGGCAATTGTCTTGTCGCTGCGAACTTCGCGTCCAGCGCCGGAGTGCCGCCGTCGATCCTCGCGCCGGGCGCGTCGCCCACCTGCTTCAACCCAGCGGTGGCAACCGGAGTTCGATCGGCGCTTGTGGCGCAGTATAATGCTGCCCTTGGCGCAGGTCAGTTCACGACCGCTGCGAACATCGGCTCTAACATCACCGCGCTCGGCGCCTTCGCCGGCCTGAACAATACAGCGCTTGCTGCCGGCCTGCCGTCGGTCAACTTCAGCGCTGCGCCGTTCGGCAGCAGCGGTTTCACTAATCTTGCGATCGCGCTTGGTGGGCCCGGCTTCATCGGCTCGACCCTGAATGGCATCGCCCTCAATGATTCCTATCGACAGACCAGCGACAATTGGGCGCTCTTCACCCACGACATCATCAGCATAACCGATCAGCTGAAACTGACCGTCGGCGCGCGGTACACGCACGAAAAGAAGACGCTCGATGCGACTCTGCTCGACAACAACACGCTGTGCACGGTCTTCTCGGGCGGTGGATTGCAGCAGCTCCCTTGCGTCATCCCAAGTGCACCGGGCGGGACCTTCCTGATCAAGGACTCCAAGACCGAGTCGAAGCTCTCCGGCACGGTCGTGCTCAGCTACAAGCCGACTCCGCGGCTGCTGACCTACGCGAGCTATTCGCGGGGTTATAAGGCAGGTGGATTCAACCTCGACCGTTCGGCGCTTTGGCGGGCTCAGGCGATCCCGACGACGGTGCCGGCAACGCCCGGCAACGCGGTTCTGTCCAACCCGGCCCTGTCGGGCAGCGGTGCAATCTGCGTCAGCGTCGCTCAGACTGGCTGCCAGGGACGCATTGCGTCGGGCGCCGACCTCGAGTTCCGGCCAGAGCTCAACGATGCCCTAGAGGCCGGCTTCAAGTACAACGGTCGCGGCGTCGACGTGAACTTCGCCGTCTTCCACGAGCTGTTCCGCGATTTCCAGCTGAACACGTTCAACGGCCTCAACTTCTTCGTCACGAACATCAACAGCTGCAGTACCTCGCTGAATGGTGCTGATAGCGATGGCGACTCGTTGACGGGCGCTTGCACAGGCAAGACACGCGCAGGTGTTCGCAGCCAGGGCTTTGAGCTCGAGCTGTTCACTCGGCCGATCACCAACGTGTCGTGGAATGCGGGCGTGGTGATGGCGGACACCAAATATCGGAACGATCTGACGGGTACCGATGGCACTGCGTTGAATGCGGCCTTGTTCCAGCTGCCCGGTCACCGGGTGTCCAACGCTCCACTATGGACGATCACCTCGTCCATCGCGTGGAACCCGCCGATCGGCAACGGGCTGCGCGGCCTGGTCTATTTCGATGGCCGTTACAACAGCTCGTACAATACCGGCTCGGACCTCGACATCGAAAAGACGCAAGGCGCGTTCGCCGTGTTCAACGGCCGTATCGGAATCCACGCCGAGAACGATTCCTGGGCGCTAGAATTCTGGTCGCAGAATATCTTCAACAAAAACTTCATTCAGGTGGCCTTCGATGCGCCGGTCCAGGGCAGCGGCACGACTCGGGCTGTCCAGGCAGGCCAGATCGCCCGCTCGACCCAGCTGTATGCCGCGTTCCTGGGTGAGCCTCGGACGTTCGGTGTGACGCTTCGGACCAAGCTCGGTTTCAACCGCCCGGCTCCGCCACCACCGCCTCCTCCGCCGCCTCCGCCACCCCCGCCGACGCAAACGTGTGCCGACGGCTCGGTAGTCGCAGCAACGGCGGCATGCCCGGTGCCACCGCCGCCGCCGCCTCCGCCCCCACCACCGCCGCCGCCAGCGCAAAAGGGTGAGCGAGGCTGATCAATCCGAAGGCCCCGCGAACGCGGGGCCTTCATTTCATGCAGCGCGAGCCTTCGCTGGCTCTTGTGCGGCTTCCAGTAGCGCTGAGCGGAGTTGCTCGACCTCTTCGTTGTCGAGCTTCTTTCCGTCCCGTCCGGTCAGGTAGAACACGTCTACCGCGCGCTCGCCATAGGTCGCAATGTGAGCCGAATGAACCACGAGCCCGCAGCTGCGGATAGCCCCTGCAAGGCCGGCGAGCAGGGCCGGGCGATCCCTTGCATTCACCTCTACGACCGTCGTTCGGGTCGAGGCCCGATCGGCGATCGCTACGGAAGCGGCTACTTCGAAAGCAGCCGTGCGTCGCTGCGGGTCGGCATTCGGCAGGGCAGGGGGGTTCTCGTCCCGAAGCGCAGCCTCAACCCCTTTCACCAGCCGATTGCGCAATCGGCGATCGGAATAGGGCTGCCCCCGGCCATCGAGAACCAAAAGGTTATCGAGCGCCATGCCGTCGCGCGTCGTGTGCACCCGCGCATCGACAATGTTCGCTCCGGCCGACGCCAGTCCCGCACAGATGCGGTAGAACAAACCTTCCCGATCGGGTGTGAAAACGCTGACCCGCGTAGCGCCACTTTCGGGATCGTCGTCAACGATGACATGCGGCTTGGCTTCACCGAAATGGGTCTCTGCGTCGGCGACCTGGCGGGCATTGGCGAGCTGCCACGCCGGCGGCTCGGCGAGCCAGTAACTGTCGGGCAGGCGTCGCGCGTGTGCTCGCGCGGCGCTGGCCTTCCAGCCGAGTTGCGCGGCCAGCTCTTTCTGGCGCTCCTCGACCAGTTCGGTTCGTCCGTGCTGCTTGTGCCCTAGGCGGAGCCGCTCCTCCGCAGCTTCGAACAGGGTCCGAAGCAGCATTCGTTTCCATTCGTTCCACACGCCGGGGCCGACCGCACGGATGTCGACGACGGTCAGTATCAGGAGCAGCCGAAGCCGCTCCGGGCTTTGCACCTGACGAGCGAAATCCTCGATGGTCTTCAGATCGGCGAGGTCCCGCTTCATCGCCGTCGACGACATCAGCAGATGATGTCTGACCAGCCAGGAGACCGTCTCAGTCTCCGCCTCGTCGAGTCCAAATCGCGGCCCGAGCTTGAGCGCGATCTCAGCGCCCAGGACGCTGTGATCGCCACGTCTCCCCTTCGCGATGTCGTGAAGGAGCACCGCCACATAGAGCACCCGGCGCGATGCGATCTGCCTGAAGATAGCGGTCGATATCGGATGATCATTCTTGAGGTCGCCCCGCTCGATCGCTGCCAGAAGGCCGATGGCGCGGATGGAATGCTCGTCGACGGTGTAGTGATGATACATGTCGAACTGCATCTGCGCGACGACCCGCCCAAAGTCGGGAACGAACCGGCCGAACACGCCCGTTTCGTTCATCCAGCGAAGCACCGTTTCCGGATGATTGACTGAAGTCAGCACCTCCATGAACAGGGCGTTGGCACGGTGGTCATTGCGCACCTTGTCGATCAGGACCGCATCGCGTGCAGCGGCACGCATCGCCGCGGGGTGGATCTCCAGCTGCTCACGCGCGGCGAGGGCGAACAGCTCCAGCAAGCGAACGGGCTCTGCCCGAAAATAATCATCGGACGGGATCGATATTCGGCCCCGCTCGAGGACGAAGCCGCCGAGCCGGCGAGGCCGTCTGCGGATCGTCGGGAGCGCGAACCGAAACCCCTTCCTGCCTTGCTGTTCATCAAGCTGGGCAAGGAACACTCCGGTCAGGTCACCGACGGTCTTCGCGTTCAGAAAATAGAATTGCATGAAGCGCTCAACCGCCGACTTTCCGGGCCGATCGGCATAATTCATGATCTCAGCGATCTGGCGCTGGTAATCGAAGCTTAGACGTTCCTCCGCGCGCCCCGCGAGCAGATGCAGATGACAGCGCACCGACCAGAGAAAGCGTTCGGCGCGATCGAACTTCCGGAATTCCGCTGCGGTCAGCAGGCCGGCTTTCACCAGCTCGGCCGGCCGCTCCACGCCGTGGATATACTTTCCGATCCAATAGAGTGTCTGAAGGTCGCGGAGGCCCCCTTTTCCTTCTTTGACATTGGGTTCGACGACGTAGCGGCTGTCGCCCATCCTGACGTGCCGCTCGTCGCGCTCGGCCAGCTTGCCGGCAACGAATTCAGCCGCGGTGCCGGCGACGATCTCCTTGCGGAACCGTCGCATGGCTGCATCGAACAGCTTCTCGTCGCCCCACAGCCATCGTCCCTCAAGGAACGCGGTCCGGATCGTCATGTCCTTCTTCGCGAGCCCGATCAGCTGCGGTGTCGAGCGGAGTGAGTGACCAACCTTGAGCTTCAGGTCCCACAGCAGGTGGAGAATTGCCTCCGAAAGTCGCTCGTGTTCCGGTGTGGGTGTCTTGGCAGTCAGGAACATGAGGTCGAGATCGCTGAACGGAGCCATTTCCCCCCGTCCGGTACCGCCGAGCCCGACAAGCGCCATCGGTTCGCCCGGCGATTGCGGGAGCTGGCCGCGACTGAAGTCGTAAATCAACCGGACCAGCTGATCGTAAAGGTAGGCGGTCGCCTGCGCCGCCGCTCGGCCATTCCCCGGCTCTCTGATCAGCCGGTCGGCAATCTCGAGCCTGCCATTCTCGAGGGCGCTGCGCAGGATTGCGGTGGCTTCCGCCGTCAGCCTCTTTCCCGGCTTCAGATCCACCAGCCGGTCGGCCAGCGCCCGACGGTCAATAATGGTCCGCCGATGCTCGACCTCGAGGCTCATGCGCTGCGCTCGGCTGCCAGTCTTTTCAATCGGTACAACGCTTCAAGTGCCTCGCGGGGGCTCAGGCTGTCCGGGTCGAGTTCATCAATGCTGGCCAGCAATGGGTCTGCATCGTGCTCGGGCTCGGCGGCCGCTGCGAATAGAGGCAAATCGTCCAGTCCGGCAGCAATTCCGCCGGTAGCATCACGACCGGACTCTAACTTCGCGAGCACCGACCGAGCGCGCGTCACGACGCTAGGCGGCAAACCAGCGAGCTTGGCGACGGCGATGCCGTAGCTCCGATCGGCGGCACCGCCCGCGACTTCGTGCAGCAGGACAAGGTCGCCCTTCCATTCCCGCGCCCGGACGTGGTGCAGAGAAAGTGAGTCGAGCCGTCCCGCGAGGCGCGTCAGCTCGTGATAGTGGGTTGCGAACAGGGTTCTGCACTTCACGTCGTCGTGCATCGCTTCGACTACGGCCCAGGCGATTGCGAGGCCGTCGTAGGTCGACGTGCCTCGGCCGATCTCATCCAGGATCACGAGGCTGTTTGTCGTCGCCTGCGCCAGAATGGCCGCGGTCTCGACCATTTCAACCATGAAGGTCGAACGTCCTCGCGCGAGATTGTCGGAGGCACCGACGCGGCTGAACAGCCGATCGACGATGCCGATCTTCGAGCGCGATGCGGGTACGAAGCTCCCGGCCTGCGCGAGCACAGCGATGAGCGCAGTCTGGCGCAGGAACGTTGACTTGCCGCCCATGTTGGGACCGGTGATCAGCCATAGCCTGTCGTTCGGTCCCATCGACAGATCGTTGGCAACGAAGCGCTCTCCCGAACTGTGCAATGCCGCTTCGACGACCGGATGGCGTCCGTCGTCAATCTCAAGACAGGGCTGATCGGTAAGCTGAGGCAGCGTCCACCCACCCTCCGCAGCTCGATGTGCATGGCTCGCGGCGACATCGATCCGCGCAATCGCCTCGGCCGTGGTGGTAATTTGACGGGCGGCGTCGACGGCAAGGCGCGTCAGTTCCTCGGCATGGGCGGCCTCAGCGGCGAGCGCGTGGCCGCCCGCCTCGATGACCCGGCTCGCCTCGTCGTGCAATTCAGGCGAATTGAAGCGGACCACGCCGGCGAGAGTCTGGCGATGAGTGAAGCCGCTGTCGGGCGACATGAGCTTGTCGGCGTGCCGCGCCGAAACCTCGACGTGATAGCCAAGCACGGCGTTATGCCGAATCTTGAGCGAGTTGATCGCGGTCGAATCGCGATAACGGGTTTCGAGCGACGCAATGGCCCGACGGCCGTTCGAGGCCGCATCCCGAAGAGCGTCGAGGTCGGGATCGTAGCCCTCGGCAATGTAGCCGCCCTTGGATGCGTCAAGCGGCGGCGAGGCGACCAGCGCCCGCGCGAGCCTGTCCGTAAGAGCCTCATGGCCGCCGAGATTTGGTAAAAGCTTCTCGAGAAGTGCCGGTCTGTCAGGCTGCGACTGGAGCTCGCTGCTTAGCGCACCGGCGGCGCCGAGGCCGTCCCGAAGCAAGGCAAGATCGCGGGGACTACCGCGCGCGGCGGCCAATCTGGCCAGTGCTCGCGCGACATCCGGCATCGCCTTGAGCGCGCCGCGCACGCGTTCCCGGCGAATAGCGTCTTCATGCAGCCATGCGACGAGCGCTAATCTTCGCTCGATATCTTGCCGGTGGGTCAGCGGCGCCGCGATGTCTTCGAACAGCAAGCGCCGGCCGCCCGCGGTTTGGCAACGGTCGATCTCACCGAGCAGACTTCCGCCAACGCTCCC
The DNA here is from genome assembly GCA_036376635.1 of Sphingomicrobium sp. Taxonomy (GTDB): domain Bacteria; phylum Pseudomonadota; class Alphaproteobacteria; order Sphingomonadales; family Sphingomonadaceae; genus Sphingomicrobium. Next base: position 12,510 of record DASUZY010000018.1, on the reverse strand, counting down.
GCTTATCGAACGAGTCAGCTCGAGACTGTCGCGGCTGGCGGAGTCGATCGCCATGTGGTTCGAACGCGCAATCCGGCGCGGCGCATCGAGCAGGATCCCTGCGCCTTTCTGGGTTGCATCAAGATAGGCAAGTAGTCCTCCAGCTGCAGCAAGCTCTGCTCGCGATGGCGAACCGAGGCCGTCGATTGTCGCCAGGCCAAACCGTTCCTTGAGTCCGCGCTCACCCGCAAGGCTATCGAAGCTTCCCTTTCCGGCGCGGGTCGGAATTCCCGGCACCGACGATTCCGAAATCGTCTCGGCAGGCGACAGTCGAGCAAGCTCCGAGGCGAGCTCACCCGGACCGCAACTCACCAGCTCGAATCGCCCGGTCGAAATATCGGCAGCGGCAATCGCCCATTCCTCGCCAGCACGGCCGACCGCCGCCAGCCAATTGGCTGAAGCGGACTCAAGGAGGGTCTCCTCGGTCAGCGTGCCCGGAGTAACTAGTCGGACGATGGCTCGCTCCACCAGCGCCTTCGAGCCGCGCGCCTTTCGGGCTTCGGCCGGACTTTCGATTTGCTCGGCGATTGCGACCCGGTGTCCGCCCTTGATCAGCCGGGCGAGATACGACTCAGCCGAATGTACCGGCACTCCGCACATCGGAATCGGCTCACCGGAATCCTCGCCTCGCTTCGTGAGTGCGATGTCGAGGCAGGCCGACGCGGCCTTTGCATCGTCGAAGAACAACTCGAAAAAATCGCCCATCCGGTAGAACAGCAACGCATCGCCCGCCTCTTCCTTGAGGCGCCGGTACTGGGCCATCATCGGTGTGGGAGCGTCGGCACGGGCCATGGGCGAACCGTAGCCGCTGGCCTTTCGCCAATCGACCCGAAATCGCGCATGCACGTGACTCTTGCGCGCGCTCTCCGCTAAGCAGCCCGGCAATGTCGGAAAGCAACATCAAATATACGGACGCCGAGGCGCTGGAATTCCACTCGCGCGGACGGCCGGGCAAGCTCGAGATAATCGCCTCCAAGCCAATGGCGACGCAGCGTGATCTGAGCCTCGCCTATTCACCGGGAGTCGCCGTTCCGGTCCGCTCGATCGCCGAGAATCCGGGATGCGCCTACGATTACACGGCGAAGGGTAACCTGGTCGCGGTGATTTCCAACGGCACTGCGATCCTGGGTCTTGGCAATCTCGGCGCGCTCGCCTCCAAGCCGGTGATGGAAGGCAAGGCGGTGCTGTTCAAACGCTTCGCCGACGTCGACGCGATCGACATCGAGGTGAAGACCGAGGACGCGCGGCGGTTCATCGATTGCGTCGAGCTGCTCGAGCCAAGCTTCGGCGGGATCAACCTCGAGGACATTGCCGCGCCGGACTGCTTCATCATTGAGCAGACGCTGCGCGAGCGGATGAACATCCCCGTATTTCACGACGACCAGCACGGCACTGCGATCATTACGGCCGCCGGCCTGATCAACGCGTGCCTGCTGACCAACCGCAAACTGTCGGAGATCCAGGTCGTCGTGAACGGCGCTGGCGCGGCGGCGATCGCCTGCACCGAGCTGATCAAGGCGATGGGCGTCCGCGGGGATCACGTGTTGATGTGCGACCGAAAGGGCGTGATCTCGAAGGACCGGACCGACCTCGATCAGTGGAAATCGGCGCATGCGGTCGAGACCGACAAGAAGAATCTCGCTGAGGCGCTGGAGGGTGCCGACGTCTTCCTCGGTCTATCGGCGGCCGGCGCACTGAAGCCCGACATGGTGAAGACCATGGCCAAGGAGCCGATCATCTTCGCCATGGCCAATCCAGACCCTGAGATCTGGCCGCCAGACGCAACGGCGGTGCGCCCTGACGCGATTATCGCGACTGGCCGCTCGGACTTCCCGAATCAGGTCAACAACGTGCTCGGCTTCCCCTTCATCTTTCGCGGAGCACTCGACGTCCGGGCCACGGCGATCAACGACGCGATGAAGATTGCCGCTGCCGAGGCGCTCGCCGAGCTCGCCCGAGAGCCGGTGCCGGAAGAGGTCGCCGCGGCGTACGGCGGACGGGCCCATAGCTTCGGTCGCGACTACGTCATCCCGGCGCCGTTCGATCCCCGGCTGATGGAGGTTGTCGCTGCCGCTGTCGCTGAGGCGGCAGTGAAGAGCGGCGTCGCGCAGAAGCCGATCGCCAACATGGACGCGTACAGGCAACAGCTTCGCGCGCGGCTCAATCCGACCGTTTCGGTGATGAGCCTCGCCTACGAAAATGCACGCCAGAATCCGAAGCGCGTGTTGTTTGCGGAAGGCGAGGAGCCGAACGTCCTTCGGGCTGCAATCGCGTTCAAGGAGGCGGGCTACGGAACGCCGGTGCTGGTCGGGCGCGAGGAGGTCTACGAGCAACTCAAGGAGATCGGTGTCGAGAACCCTCGCGAATACGAGGTGCTCAATAGCCGCAATTCGCCGCTGGTCGGGCGAGCGGTCGATTACATCTACGCCAAGCACCAGCGCCACGGGATGCTCCGCCGTGAGGTCGAGCGGCTGGTCAACCAGGACCGGAACTACTTCGCCTCGGCGATGCTGGCGCTAGGCGAAGCGGATGCGATGATCACCGGTACCACGCGTCCGTTCAGTCAGTCGTTGAAGCAGGTGCGACTGGTGATCGAGGATGAGCCGGATGCGACGCCCTTCGGCGTTACCGTCGTAGTCGGACGCAACCACACGGTTCTCATCGCAGACACGGCGGTGACTGAGCGGCCGACGGCCGAGCAATATGCCGCCATTGCCATGCGATCCTCCGCTTTTGCGCGGCGCATGGGGCTCGAACCCCGTGTGGCGTTCATCAGCTACACGACGTTCGGCAACCCGCCCGGCGTTCATATCGAAGAATTGCGCGGAGCCGTCGAACTACTTTCCGGATTCAAGGCCGATTTCGAGTTCGAGGGCGAAATGGCCCCGGATGTCGCGCTCAATTACGATATGCAGAAGCGCTTCTATCCTTTCACTCGGCTAAGCGGGCCGGCCAATATCCTGGTCATGCCCGGCCTCCAGTCGGCGAGCATCTCGGCCAAACTGCAACGCGAGCTTGGCGGCGAGAGTGTCATGGGCCCCTACATCCTGGGACTCGAGCATCCGGTCCAGATCGCGCCGATGACCGCCAGCGCTTCGGACCTCGTGATGCTTGCGGTGCTGGCCGGTGGGGATGCTCACGCGCGCCACCAGCGGCAGGCAGCTCGCTCTAGATCCGCTCGACGGAGCTGATCGGCTCGGCGTCGCGGAGTGCCGCGATGATCGCGTGCAGGTGAGCGAGGTCGTGCACCTCGATGTCGAGGTGAAAGGTTTGGAAGCTCCCGTCGCGGTGCGCCAGCTGAAGGTTGATGATGTTGGCCTGCTTGGTGCCGAGGATGCTCGACATCGTGCCCAGCGCTCCCGGGATATCGCGCAGAATCACGGCCAGGCGCGCCGCACCGCCATCCGAGCCTTCGCCCCAGGCCAGATCGAGCCAGTCCGCGTCGATTCCGCTCGCCAGCGTGTCGCAACCGATGACATGGACCTCGATTTCCTCGTCCTCGCGGCGAAGGCCGACGATGCGGTCGCCGGGGATCGGGTGGCAGCACTGCGCGAGATGATAGGCGACCCCGGGCGTCAGGCCCTTGATCGAGATCGCCTTGCGTTGCCCGAGCGGGCGCGGGGAAGCAACGTCACCGCCCGCAGAACCGGGCATCAGCGCTTCCATCAGCGCTTCATCGCTCACCCGCTTGCGCGCGATGGCGATCATCAGTTCGTCTTCGTTCTCGATCTTGAGCTTCTTCAGAGCCCGCTTCAGCGCGTCTTTGTCGAGTTCAGCGGGAAGCCGAGCGACGATCTCATCGTAGATCTTGCGGCCGAGCTGAATCGTCTCGTCGCGTTCCTTGTGGCGAACGAAGCGGCGGACGCCGGCCCTCGCCTTGCCGGTGGCGACAAACCGGAGCCAGCTCGGCTGCGGATGCTGCGCCTCGGAAGCCAGAATCTCGACCTGATCGCCATTCTCCAGCATCGTCCGCAAAGGGACGACACGGCCGTTGACCTTGGCCCCGACCGTTCGGTCACCGAGGTCTGTATGCACAGCGTAAGCGAAGTCGACCGGCGTTGCGCCCTTGGGAAGCTGGATCAGCTCTCCCTTGGGCGTGAAGGCGAAGATCCGGTCCTGGTACATCGCCATCCGGGTATGCTCGAGCAGCTCCTCGGGGCTCTCGGCATGTTCGAGGATTTCGACCAGATCATCGACCCACGGAACGCTGATGTCGCCCTTGGGCTTGCCCTCCTTATAGGCCCAGTGCGCGGCGAGGCCGCGCTCGGCCTGCTCGTGCATTTCGCGCGACCGGATCTGGATTTCGATCCGCATCTTGGAATCATGGATGACCGAGGTGTGGAGGCTTCGATAACCGTTCCGCTTTGGGGTCGAGATATAGTCCTTGAAGCGGCCCGGAACCATCGGCCAGCGCTGATGGATCAAGCCGAGCGCGCGGTAGCAGTCGGCGACATCGTCAACGATGATCCGAAAGGCCATTACGTCGGACAATTGCTCGAAGCTGATGTGGCGCTCGGCCATCTTCTTCCAGATGGAGAATGGATGCTTCTGGCGCCCCGTAACCTCGGCTTCCAGGCCATTGTCGGCAAGGTAGAGCTGCAATCCAAGGCCGATACGGCTGACGAGGTCGCCGCCTGATTCGGTCAATTGTTTCAGCCGCCGCATGACCGAGGCATAGGCATCCGGCTCCAGCTCCCGGAACGCCAGCGTCTGCATCTCGGTCATCATCTCGTACATGCCGATCCGCTCGGCGAGCGGGGCGTAGATATCCATCGTCTCGCGCGCGATGCGCCGCCGCTTGTCTTCATTCGGGATGTGATGAAGCGTGCGCATGTTGTGCAGCCGGTCGGCGAGCTTCACCAACAGCACCCGGATGTCATCGCTGAGCGCGAGCAGGAACTTGCGCAGGTTCTCGGCGGCGCGCTCGCTCTCCGACTGGGCCTCGATCTTGCTGAGCTTGGTCACGCCGTCGACCAGCCGCGCGACGTCCTTGCCGAACAGCTTTTCGATCTCTTGCGGGGTGGCGACAGTGTCTTCGATCGTATCGTGGAGGATCGCCGTGGCGATCGTCTGGTCATCGAGCTTCAGGTCGGTGAGGATGCCCGCCACCTCGATCGGATGGCTGAAGTAAGGATCGCCCGACGCGCGCTGCTGGTCGCCGTGCGCCTTCATCGAGAAGACGTACGCCCGATTGATCAGCCCCTCGTCCGCATCCGGATCGTAGGAGCGGACCTTCTCGACCAGCTCATATTGCCTCAGCACGCGCCTAAGATGGGGGACTGCAGCGCTCTAGCGCAAGCGAGAAAGGAAGGGGCCGCCCTCGAGGGAGTGACGAGCGGCCCCAGGGGAGACTTACTGGGAAGACGCAACTGCCTTCGGAGTGGATGGTCTGGCGGAGGCATTGCACTTGTCGAGTTCACTGGCGCTGAAGGCGCGCCCATCGACGAGGAAGCTGTCGATCCGCCCGGCGTGGCGAGCAAGTGACTGACATAGGATGGAGGGGCGACTTTCCTGCGTCGCGCCTTGGCAGGCGTCCGCGCCACAGGCCCAAACAATATCGCGAGCGATAAACCGCTCGCTGGTCGGGGACGCAAGCTTGGCGGAATAGCTTGATCCGAGGGCGGGAGCGGCAACGACGAGCGCCGAAATCATCAAAATGGGACGGAACATCGCTTGATCCCCTATATTCAGTTGCGACTCGAAACTAATTAGATCATTCAGTTTCAACTGGCAACTGTTTTTCGGAACCAAAATGTGCTTCGATGAGATTCGCTAGGGGAGAGAACGGCTTATGCCGGCTGATACGCTGACAACGCACATCGATGCGTTCAAACGGGCGGCCTTGTCCTGCCCGCTACCGCCTGCCGTTGAGCTGATCGGCGAGAAATGGGCATTCCTCATTTTGCGGGGCGCGTTCAACGGTCTGCAGCATTTCGAGGAATTCCAGGCAGGCCTGGGGATCGCGCGCAACATCCTGTCGGACCGTCTGGGCAAGTTGGTGACCGGCGGGATTTTGGAGCGTCGTTCGGACCCTCAGGACGGTCGAAGGGTGATCTACTCGCTGACCCCAAAGGGCGAAGGGCTGCTGACCGTGATTGTCTCCCTACGGCAGTGGGGCGAAGATTGGGGTTACGGCAATAACGGACTGGCGCTCGCGGATCGACGCGACTGCAAGCCGGTTCGGAGGCTGTGCATCCTGTCGCACGACGGCCGGGCGCTCGAACGCGCCGACCTCACCTGGATTGCGCGCGACGAGTCGGGCGCGATCCGCACCGCTGCCGCATAGTCACTCCATCATTAGAATGTGATCGCGCAGTGCACGCGCGTCATGCAGCGCGTTGTGCGGCACCTTGCTGTTCGCGGCGGTGCTGAAGCCGCTAAGCGGCAGGAACTGGAACCGCAGTCCGGCGACCTCGGCCATGATGCCGGGACCGATAACAAGCAACATGTTCAGCTGAGCGATATCCTCGGGCCAATCGGCAACGATCAGGGGATCGGAGTCGCCGGCAAGGTAATGAGCGACCGTACGCGCGGCATCTGCACGGCTCATTCTGGGCGAAGCAAGGCCGTCCGGAACCATGTCGAGATAGGGCACGACATGGCGCTCCACCCAAGGCTCGAGCGACCCATCCCAATCGAGGGTTAGGTAGAGTTCTTCGCCATCCTCGGGCACCAGCGCCAGGCTGAGGAGTGCTCCGCCCCAGCCGTTATACTCGGTGTCGAGGAAGTATCTCAGCGGGGCTGCGCCGCCGCCGCGCAATTATCAGTCGGGAGCGGCCTACCTTTCTGGCAACGCTCCTGCGCCAGGCGGATCTGCTTGCCGCGCTCTTCATCCTCCTTGCGCATCTCGCGGCCGCGCTTCTCGTCGGCTTTCTTCTGGCTCGGCAAGGCGGCATTCACGCCGGCAGTCGCGACGTGAACGGGTACCATGGCGACGTCCACCGCAGTCTTGGCGACGGAACAGCCGGCAAGCACCGGGAGGGCGAACAGGATCAGAAACGCTATACGCATGACTCATCCTTGCCCGCGCTGCCGCGGCTGACAACCATCAAAGCGACGAAAAGAAGTTCCACATCAGATCGTTGGCGCTGATCGCCATGCTCGGCTGCTTGCGACCCTGCTGGGTTCCGCCGCCGGGCCAGCTATGACCACCGGTGTCGGTGACGCAAAGCTCGACCGGGGCGCCGCCGGGCCCGGCCGGATGCAGGTCGCAATGCGCACCGGGCACCGTCAGCACGCGCTTGGCTGCAGGATCCGCCTTGTCGAGCCTTACCCATTTGGCCTGGGTGGCCGGAACCGAGGTGAAGTTGACCTGTGTCACCGAGTTTGGTCCAGGTCCGCCGTTAAAGTTGACCATCTCGTCGTTCGCCGCGTGGAATTCGATGACCGGCACGGGGTGGGCAGGGCGGCACGCGGCGGTGTTGTCGGTCCCTTCGACCGGAGCGATGGCGCGGATCTCAGGCGCCTCACAAGCGAGGCGCCAGCTCATCATTGCACCGTTCGACATCCCGGTTGCGAAAATCCGCCTGGGGTCGATGCTGGCCTGACGCTCGACTCGAGCAATGACCGAGCGAATGAATCCGACGTCATCGACATTGTTGCGCACTGCGGCCGCGCAGCAGCTCCCGGCGTTCCATGTGGCGAGCACCCCACCGAGCCGACTGTACCCGTTCGGAAACACGGCAATGAACCCCGCCTGCTCCGACTTGCTGATCAATCGGTACTTGGAATCATCGGCCTGATAATCGGCGTCGCCGCCGCCTCCGTGAAGCGCGAGGAGCATCGGCGTCGGCCGGTCCGGCCGATAGCTTTTCGGGACATGGACCAGATATTCGCGGGTGATCCCGCCGAAGCTGAAGCTAAAGCGGTAGTCGCCCGGCGCCTTGATGGGCGTTTCGTTCGGATCGCCAGTCGTCGAACCGCGCCGAGCCTGCTCGGCGGCAATCACCCGCTGAAAGCGTCCGAGACGCTGAGCCACGGCGGCACCCCCGATTGCAAAAGTGACCGATGCGAGCACCGTCACGCCGACGAGAAAACGAGACTTCATCGAATGGACCCCTTTCGAATGGCATCGGGGCAATTCTCGTTACGGCAATTGAACGAAAACTGAGGCAGCCGTTGAGCTACGGTTCAGAATGATTGACCGGCGCTAACCAAGGCTCATCGCCTCCTCTGCCAGCGCCTCGGCTTGAGTGAGGAGCACCTCGTCGGCTTCAGCGCCCGGGGGCAGGGACTCACGGCCGACGATCACCATCAATGGCACCGCCATCGGCGTGATCCGGTCGACTTCGACATGGAGCATGGTGGCCGAGGCCCGGTCGACCAGCCGGACGAGCCGCCCGAGCTCGGTCATCCGCCGCCGCGCATCGTCCCACGCCGCCCTGAGCAGCAAATGCTCCGGCTCGTAGCGGCGGAGCACGTCGTAGATGAGGTCGGTCGAGAAGCTGACCTGCCGCCCAGTCTTCTTCTTTCCCGGATGCTGGCGCTCGACCAGTCCGCCGATCACCGCGACCTCGCGGAAGGCGGTTTTCAGCAAATATGAGCTTTCGACCCAGTCGACGAACTCCTGCTCCAGGATATCGGCGGAGAAGAGCGCCTTGGGGTCCTTGATCGGCTCCAGTCCATAGCAGGCTAGTCCGTAATCGTTGGCTACGAAGCCGAGTGGCTTGAGCCCCGCTTTCTCCATCCGCTTGGTCAGCAACATTCCGAGCGACTGATGGGCGTTCCAGCCCTCGAAGCTGTAGGCCACCATGAAATGCTGGCCTTCGTGCGGAAAAGTCTCGACGAGCAGCTGATGCGGCTCGGGGAGGACCGAACGTTCGGACTGCACCTCCAGCCACTCGCGGACATCGTCGGGAAAGCGGTGCCAGTCGTTGCGGTCGCACAGCATGTGCCGCACGCGGTTGGCGAGGTGGGTCGACATCGACATGCGCTGACCGCCGTAGGTCACCACCTGGCCGCGCTTCGACGAGGCATGGACGATGATGTCGGTGTCCTTGAACTGCTCGACCTCCAGGCTGAGCCCGGCGAAGAAGAAGCGATCGCCGGGAGCGAGCGCTGAAGCGAACCCTTCCTCGACAGTCCCCAGCTTGCGCCCATTCTTGAACCGAACGCTGAGCAGCGGCTGCTCGACGATCACTCCGGCATTCAGGCGATGTTGCTGAGCAACGATCGGCTTGGCGATCCGCCACACGCCGCCCGGCTCGGGAACCAGGCGCCTGAACTTGTCGTAGGCCTTGAGCGCGTAGCCGCCCGTAGCGATGAAATTCAGTATCTCATCGAACGTCTCATCCTTGAGGCCGGCATAGGGCGCAGCGGAGCGGACCTCGGCGAGAAGCTCGCTCTGCTGGAACGGCGCCGCAACTGCCATCGCGAGGATATGCTGTGCGAGGACATCGAGCGCTCCCGGGCGGAACACTTCGGGGTCGAGCTCGCCATCGTCGACCGCATCGAGCGCTGCGCGACCCTCCAGATATTCGAAGCGGTTGCCGGGGACGAGAATGCCCTTGGATGGCTCGTCGAGCCGATGGTTGGCCCGGCCGATCCGTTGAAGCAGCCGTGACGAACCCTTGGGCGCCCCCATCTGGATGACCAGATCGACGTCGCCCCAGTCCATCCCGAGGTCGAGGCTTGCGGTCGCGACCAGCCCTCTCAGCTTCCCTGCCGACATTGCCGCTTCCACCTTGCGGCGCGCCTCGACCGAAAGGCTGCCGTGGTGAATCCCGATCGGCAGGCCCTTGTCGTTCTCGTCCCACAGCTTCTGGAAGATGAGTTCAGCGAGGCCGCGAGTGTTGCTGAAGACGAGTGTCGTCCTGTGCTGCTCGATGAGCCGCATCACGTCGGCGATGGCATGGTATCCCGAATGTCCGCCCCACGGTATTTTGTTCTCCGGGATCAGGATCGACAGGTCCGGCTCGGCTCCGGGATCGCCAAGCACCAGATCGACCAGCTCCATATCTGCGTCGGGCGCCAGCCATGAGCGATAGGCGTCCGGGTCGCTGATCGTCGCCGATAGCCCGACGCGACGAAGTCCGGGCGCAAGCTTTTGCAACCGCGACATGGACAGCGCCAGCAGGTCGCCGCGCTTTTCCTTGGCAAACGCGTGGAGCTCGTCGACCACGATGGTCCGGAGATTCTCGAACATCGTCGCCGCATCGGGGTAGCTCAGCAGCAGGCTGAGCGATTCGGGCGTGGTTAGAAGTAGTTGTGGCGGCTTGATGCGCTGCCGTGCCTTGCGGTCCGACGGCGTGTCGCCAGTCCTAGTCTCGACGCGGATCGACAGCCCCATCTCTTCGATCGGCGCGATGAGGTTCCGCTGCACGTCGACGGCGAGCGCCTTAAGTGGCGAGACATACAGGGTGTGGAGACCCTCGCTCGGGCTCTCCGCCAGCTCGCAGATCGTCGGGAGGAATCCGGCCAGGGTCTTGCCTGCCCCGGTGGCGGCCACGAGCAATCCGCTTTGACCTGCCCGGGCGAGAGCCAGCATCTCCAGCTGATGGCGTCGAGGCTGCCAGCCCTTGGCGTCAAACCAATGCCGAACCGCTACGGGAAGGTCGATCAGAGCTGGTCGGTCCCGTCGCGCCGCCGCTGCTCCTCTTCGGAATAAAGCTCGCGGGTGCCCGCCTCAGTGGTTTCAGAACTGCGCTTGCTACGAGTGCGAAGGACCAGCCAGATCAGCACGATTAGCAGGATCGCGGGCCCGATGATTTCCATGATCCACAACGAACCTTGATCCATGCTGTCCTCCGGCGGAACTTGTTGTCGTTTGTTCCTATATAGCTCGCAATGGCGCGCTTGGGTTCCTGGATCGAGTCTCACCCCGAAGGGATCTACGTGCGTCCGGCCGAAGCATGGATCGACCCGTCACAGCCCAAGCCGCGCGCGTTGGTGACGCATGGCCACTCGGATCACGCGCGTGGAGGTCACCAATCGGTTCTCGCCACGCCTGAGACGCTGGCGATCATGGAGTGTCGCTATGGACCACAGTCGGGCGGACAGCCGATCGGATATGGCGATAGCCTTCGCGTCGGCGATGTCGGTGTTACCTTCGTTCCTGCCGGACACGTGCTAGGCTCGGCCCAGATCGTGCTGGAGCATAAGGGTGAGAAAGTGGTGGTGTCGGGCGACTACAAGCGCCGACCCGATCCGACCTGTCCGGCGTTCGTTCCCGTTCCCTGCGACATCTTCATCACTGAGGCGACGTTCGGCCTTCCGGTTTTCCGTCATCCCGACACCGGCAGCGAAATCGATCGACTGCTTCACAGGCTGCACGCCGATCCTAGCCGGTGCGTGCTGGTCGGCGCCTATGCGCTTGGCAAGGCTCAGCGGATAATCACCGAGCTCCGCGCTCGCGGACATGAAGCGCCGATCTACTTCCATGGAGCGATCGAACGTCTCAATCAGCTCTACGAGAGCTTCGGCGTCGATCTGGGTGAACTTCGCTTTGCGGGGGGCGCGACGAAGCAGGAGATGGCCGGCCACGTCGTCATTGCGCCGCCGGGAGCGCTGAACGACCGGTGGTCGCGCCGCCTTCCGGATCCGGTGACCGCGATGGCCTCAGGCTGGATGCGGATCCGTCAGCGCGCCCGCCAGCGCAATGTGGAGCTGCCCCTGATCATCTCCGATCATGCCGACTGGGACGAGCTGACGGCGACGATCCGCGAACTGGAGCCAACCGAGGTCTGGATCACCCACGGGCGCGAGGAAGCGCTGAAGCACTGGTGCATGACCCACCAGATCAAGGCGTGCGAGCTGAATCTGATCGGTTACGAGGACGAGGACGACTGAGCATCAATGAGGATTACGAAGGGCAGCGCCTTGCGGGGACGAGCCGAACATTCCGGGAGGTTAGCTGGAGCTTTCGATCCTTCGAGGAGAGATGCGCATAACCTTTGAAAGTGGCGGGAATCACGCCGTGACCGCCCGTGTCATGAACATCTTGAGGCTGAACGGGTCCATAAAGCCTTATGAGAACAAGGCTGCGGAGTTGATGGATGGCCGTTCGATCCAACCATGTTGCTCCGAGACTTCCGCGTCCACTCAGGGACCCTTGAGGCGTCGCGTTACTGCCAGCTTCAATCCACCATCCAGCCGGGATGTGGCAGACCGATAGGAACTCCACGCCCCAGGTGTCGATCCTGAAAGCATCCACGCTTTCATCTGGTCCCAGAGCTATGCCGCTTATCGATGCCAGGTAGGTTCGCGGACGGTCGTTCTGAACTGGCGCCGGCGCGCTTAGTGCCAAAAGAAGCGCCGGCAACACCCTAGTGCGCAGCCTCGACGCGCTCGACGCCTGACGTCGCTAGTTGCTCGTCGATCTGTGCCACGAGTCGATCGAGAGCCGCCTGATCGGCGGCCTCAGCCCTAGCCACCAGCACGTCCTGGGTGTTGGAAGCGCGGAGCAGCCACCAGCCGTCGGGGGTGCTCACCCGCACGCCGTCGGTCGCATCGACCTTGGCGCCGTCGGCGGAG